>DAOMRL010000027.1:0-9197 GCA_035445865.1 Candidatus Levyibacteriota bacterium | reverse complement strand
AATACTGCCAAAGAATTACGAAACTCTGTTTTAGCAAAAAAGTTAACGTCTTTTTTCTCTTCATCAGTTAATATCTGAGCAACAGGAAGGTTTTCCGGTGGATCTGACAAAATAGTTTTTGTCCATGCAATGTTTGGAATATTTGCCAGTGTGTTATTTGGGAAATGGAATAACGATGCAACTTCAGATAAGTTAAGTATTTGATATTTAGGAACATATTCCCCGGATCTTTTGAGGATCGATTGATAGAGCTTATCTTGTTGCCATGGATATGTCCGCTGAGTACCGAGTGAATTTCCATTTGCGTTGTTATATACAGAAAAGCTGGTCGCAAGTTGGCTATATAGTGACGGATTAGGACTCTTTACTAAAAGCCTGATTCCAACCCGAAATCCGTGTTCTGCAGTTTTTGTCGGGACGATACTTGCATGGGGATTCGGGACTGATGTACCGTCAGCAGTCTTGGTTGGTTGGACTGCAGAGAGTGCAGCTGACTGCCATTTGCTGTTGGTTGGGACCAATAAATATTGGATCAGTACACTGTCTTCTAAGGGAAGTTTGGCAAGCATTCCAAGGAGTGAGGAAAGCGGATTAACATCTTTTGTATCACGAAATGTTTTAAGTGGTAAATAATATGGACCTTTTTGCATAAGTCTTCCAAATCGTATCTGTGCTCCTGAATTAGTTGTTGGATTAACTGAAAATACTTCAGATATATAGTCTTGGACTTTTGTAATCAGTGTCCGAGGGTATTGTGAAAGTATCTGACTCTCAACAAATGGTTGGTACCCTTTTGGAATGACAATATAAAAATGAATTTGTTGGTTAACATAGGCTATCTCAAGACTCAGCGGAATGCCTTTTTTATAAAACAAAAAAACCTTATTCATCAGTCCGGTAAATGAAGAGAGCATCTGGACCATGTTTTCCGGAGTTTCTTCAGACGTGCGGGGAGTTTTGATTTGTAAGATTATTTTATCTTCCATAGACAGTGTAGTAATTATAACAAAATGAGAGGCTGGGTATATGTTCGGTTTAAATGTTTATTAGGAAACTGGCATGTGCTACAATTGCACTCATCTGTTTATGAGTAACAAATATTTTATTATCGATTTTGATTCCACATTTGTAACGCTTGAAGCGCTTGATACACTTGCTGATATTGCACTTGCAAATAATCCACAAAAAGAACAGATATTGCAGCAAATAAAAGGTATTACACAGCTTGGCATGGAAGGAAAAATGTCTTTTACACAGACACTCGAAAAACGGCTGGCTTTGTTTATAACTGATAAAAGCCATATAGAGAAACTGGTTAAAATACTTAAAAAAAATATTACTCCTTCAATTTCACGCAACAAAGCATTTTTCAAAAAAAACGGAAAAAATGTATATATAATCTCCGGTGGATTTACTGAATATATTGCACCGATTGTGACCGCTTTTGGGATTCCTGAGAAAAATATCCTTGCAAACAGTTTTTTATTTGATAAAAAAGGAACCGTTTTAGGTTTTGATCCAAAAAATCCGCTTTCCCAAAAGCAAGGAAAAGTAAAAGCAGTAAAGTCATTACGCCTTCAAGGTGAGATGTATGTAATTGGTGATGGATACACTGACTATGAAATAAAAAAACACGGTGCATCTGATTATTTTTACTGTTTTACTGAAAATGTCAGAAGGGACAGTGTTGCAAATTTAGCAGATCGTGAAATTGCTTCATTTGATGAAGTACTTTTTACTGTACATGCACAGCGTGCACAATCATATCCAAAAAGCAAAATGAAAGTACTGCTTTTGGAAAATATTCATGAAACAGCAGTAAAAGCATTAAAAAAAGAAGGATATAGTGTCAAAACATTTGCAAAGGCACTCTCTGAAAAAGAATTAACTACAGAATTACAAGATGTTTCTATTCTTGGTATTAGATCAAAAACAGACGTTACAGCAAACGTATTACTCCATGCACCGAAGTTAATTGCTATCGGAGCTTTTTGTATTGGAACCAATCAAATAGATTTAGAAGCAGCTGCGCGCAAAGGAGTAGTTGTTTTTAATGCTCCATATAGTAATACTCGTAGCGTTGTAGAACTTGTTGTAGGAGAGATGATCTTGCTTATGCGGGGAATTATAGAGAAAAACAACAAATTGCACAAAGGAGTGTGGGATAAATCAGCAACAGGAAGTCACGAAATACGCGGAAAAACTCTGGGAATAGTAGGGTACGGAAATATAGGGTCACAGCTCTCAGTTGTTGCAGAAAATCTAGGGATGAAAGTGATCTTTTATGATTTACAGACAAAACTTGCATTGGGAAATGCAGTACAAGTAAAAACGTTAACAGAATTATTATCAAAATCAGATATTGTGACAATCCATGTTGACGGCAGGAAATCAAACAAAAATGTAATTGGACAAAAAGAGTTTGCAAAAATGCGTGATGGGGTAATATTTCTTAATCTCGCTCGGGGGTCAATTGTAGATATCTCTGCACTAAAGTCAGCACTGAAGACGGGAAAAGTAGGTGGAGCGGCAATTGATGTTTTTCCTCATGAACCTGCAGGAAAAGAAGAAGAATTTATCAGTGAGTTGCGAGGAGTACAAAATGTATTACTAACACCACATGTAGGAGGAAGTACTGAAGAAGCACAATATAATATAGGGGAATTTGTATCTGAAAAATTAATGAGTTATATAAATACTGGAAATAGTATGTTTGGGGTGAATTTTCCTGAGATATCGCTTCCAACATTTCGTCACGCACACAGGCTGTTGCATATTCATGAAAACACTCCGGGAGTACTTGCAGAAATTAATAATATCTTTGCCAAATACAAAATAAATATTGTAGGGCAATATCTGAAAACAAATGAGCACATAGGGTATGTGGTAACTGATGTCAATAAACAATACAAAGAAAATGTGATAGAGGAGTTAAAGACAGTCAAAGGAACGATACGCTTGAGAGTATTATATTAAAGTTGACTATTTATATCGTACGATTTACTATGTAAACTCATTTATTAGTCAGAAAAATCATATGTCACATATTTATTTCACCGTTGGTCCATCTCAGATATATCCGACCGTTAAGGAGCATACACTGCGTGCGTTAACAGAAGATGTTTTTTCTCTCAATCACCGAGGTAAACAATTTGAAGAACTCTATGCCTCAGTTGACAGGCAATTAAAAAAACTTCTCTTGATCCCTGATGAGTATTCTATTTTTCTCCTTTCTTCAGGTACAGAAGCAATGGAGCGGATTATACAAAATACCGTTGCTAAACAATCATTTCACATTGTAACTGGTACATTTGGAGATCGATTTTACAAAGCAGCAGAGGAATTAGGCAAAAAAGCAACAGAACATGTGTACAATCCATTAAAGGTTTTTCGGGCTTCTGACGTTACTCGGCCAGCAGACGCTGAGCTGATTGCTTTTACTCATAATGATACCAGTACCGGTATGCAGATCCCCGCTGATGAGATATATGCTATTGGCAAGCAAAACCCCGATGCTTTGATTGCGGTTGACGCGGTGTCCTCTATGCCATATATGGATATTGATTACACAAAGGTTGATTGTGTCTTTTTCTCAGTGCAAAAAGGATTTGGAATGCCCGCAGGACTGGGAGTACTCATTGTCAGTCCACGTGCACTGAAAAAATCACACGAATTGGTAGCAAACGGTATATCAACAGGAAGTTATCATAGCTTTGCAAGTCTTTCAGAATATGAAGCAAAATCCCAAACCCCTGATACACCAAATGTACTGGGAATATATCTACTTTCTCACGTTTTGGGTGATTTCTTGCAGATAGGTATTGATACAATTCGGTCAGAGACAGAACAAAAAGCTCAAATGTTATATCAATTTTTTCAGTCATCTAATAGTTTTGCTCCACTGATTAAAGACGCAGATCACCAATCACAGACAACAATTGTTGCAGAGGTTGCCGGAGGAAGTGAAGACCTATTAAAATCTTTAAAAGAAAAAGGATTTATCGTTGGGAGCGGATATGGCAAACATAAACATGATCATATCCGTATTGCCAATTTCCCTGCTCACTCAATAAACAATGTTGAGGGGTTGATTGATCTGCTGAAAAGTGCTTAAATGAGTTGAAATCATGATACTACAACCTGGTGATGTTGCCCCATCTTTTGAAGCGTATGACCAACACGGTGAATTGCATGATTTAGAAGATTACGAAGGTGAATGGTTGGTTCTCTATTTTTATCCGAAAGACGATACTCCCGGTTGTACAAAAGAAGCATGTAGTTTTAGAGATAATCTGACAGAGCTTCAAAAACACGCAGTGTTACTTGGTGTTAGCGCAGACAGTCTTGAATCCCATAAAGAGTTTGCAGAGAAATACTCTTTAGATTTCCCGCTTCTGGTAGATGAGAAAAAAGATATGATCGAATTATATGGAGCAGACGGCCATATTTTACCTCAAAGAGTGACATTTTTGATTAGTCCTGAGGGGATGATTGAAAAAGTATACAAAGATGTTGATCCTGAAATTCACGCAACAGAAATTTTAGCTGATCTTCGCAATCTCCAAGCAGCATAACTCCTATTGACAGGATACATTTTTTTAATAATACTAAAAGAGATGAAGTTATTTTCTATTGGTTTTGGTGTAACGCTTGCATTCCTGATTGTTATTGCTATTTTTGCTCTTCATATAGCATATTTTCCTGCACCGAAAGCTCCAAAAGCTCCGGAGTATCCTGGAAGCAGTACTATGCCGTTTTCAATGGGACAGATGATGCCGGTCCAAGGTCAAGCAGCTCCGTATACGATGAGTGTTGCGCCACAACCTGTAACCTTGCCAATGCCTGCTCAGGAAATCCCAGGAGTTGGATCAACGGGCAGTGCGGTCTTTCCTCCAGAAGCGACTATGAATGTTCAACAGACTTTTCCTGATTCTAATGACTATTCTTCAGACTATGAACAGTATCAGCAAAAACAAGAACAGTACAAAAAAGACAGTGCAGCATTTATGAAAGATGAAATGGTTCCATATATCAAAAATATGATTATACGACATCTTATTATTCTTGTATCTCTTGAAGTACTTGCAATATTTTTTGTCAGATTTATCTCTGTAACAGTCGGAGGAGCATACGCATTTGGCGGATTGCTTGGAGTAATAGGGGGAGTATTTGGTAGTGTCTTTATCGTTCCGTACACACTTGTTTCAAGCTTTGCTTCTGCAGCACTTGGTCAGGATCAATCAGAGTTATTTGATGCTACAAGTTTTTTTGCAGGGATAGGGTGGACAGCAGTTGTAGGGGTACTTATTTTGACAGTACTTACTGTATTATTAGTTGACGGTATGCTCAGATTTAATATGCGATCTTCATCTCCGCTACCTCCTGAAGCACGATAAATATTTTCATATTTTAAAATATAGTTGTGCCCTCTCGGAAGAGGGCACGGGTTCAAGAATTGTCTATACCAAGTATGGAATTTGGTCGTGCAATTCTTTGGGATCGTTGTTGATTTTCACGAAGCTCATCAAGCCTTTCGCGAATTTGCAACAATAACGGATCCTCATCTGAAATGAAATCTGAGACAGGTGCATCCAGACGAAGACGTAATCCTTCGAGAAGAACACGTGGAATCCTTAGTGAGTCGTTCAACATGATCGCTTCTAGCAAGTGATCATGAACAACTCCAGTCAAGTTTCTTTGCAGCTCTTCGCATCGTCGTCTTACCTTCATACAGTTCAGCCACACTATGCCTGTTTCAGTAACCACCGTATTCTCCTATCATTCAAACCAAACGACACGTATTCTCTCTTGCTAGGTATTATACATAAAAATGCATAAAATTTACACTATAAGTCTTTATTCTTCGTTAAATGAAGAGTATAATGTCTCAACATGCCAAACCTCATTAAATGTATTCATTGTGATCGCGAGTTCGAAATGTCAGAAGCACTGACTCATCAACTCAAAGAAGAGCTGTCCTCGTCTCTTGAAGCTGATTTTAAGCAAAAAATTGAAGCGGCTCAAAAAGAAGCAGAAGAAAAAGCTACAAAACGGATTGCTGAAGAAGTAGAGCTCAAGCTGAAAGATAAAGAAAATGAAGCCAATCAGGCAAAAGAGCAAAATAAAAAACTTCAACAAGATTTATTAGAAGCAATGCGCAAGGAAAGAGAACTAAAAGAAAGAGATGAACAACGGGAATTAGAGCTTGAAAAAAAATTGACGATTGAGCGAGAAAAGCTAAAAGAAGAAATGAGTAAACGGTATACTGATGAATATCGTCTTAAAGAACTTGAAAATGAAAAAAGGATAAATGATCTCAAAAAAGCACTTGATGAGGCTCAAAGAAAAGCACAACAAGGGAGTATGCAGACACAAGGTGAAGTTCTCGAACTAGACTTGGAGCAGGCGCTGATGATGGCATTTCCCACTGATGATATAGAGCCGGTTGAAAAAGGTGTAAAAGGTGCAGATATCAGACATACAGTCAAAACGTCTCATGGGAATGTGTGTGGAGTTATTTTGTGGGAGACAAAACGTACCAAAGCATGGTCTGATGAGTGGATAACAAAACTAAATGACGATCTTCGTGCATCAAAAGCCAATATTCCTGTCATTGTGTCATCAGTACTTCCAAAAGAAGCAGAAAGTGGTATGGGTATCAAAGATGGAGTATGGATTGTAAATTTTAATCTATTCATCTCGCTTGCCCGTATTCTCCGTGATAAATTGACCGATGTAGCCAAGGAAAAGTTTTATGCACAAAACAAAGACGGAAAAGCTGATCAGCTGTACGGATACATTACAAGCCATGAGTTTAAACAACAAGTTGAGGCAATTCTTGAAGTCTACTCTACTATGAAAGAACAGGTTGATCGTGAACGCCGCGCATACGAAAAATTATGGGCTGCTCGTGAAGTACAAGCAGAGCGAATGTTTCGAAGTACTGCACGTATTGTGGGGAGTATACAAGGCACAGTTGGTTCTTCAATGACTCAAATCAAAGGCTTAGATCTACTTGAATTGGAAAACGGAGAATAAATTAGCCTGTAGCCAGTTTTCCCATTTGATATAATTATCCTCAACTGTGATGCTCCGTTCATGAAAGGGGAGACGATGAGGAATACTCTTGACCCTCTATGGATTAAGTACGTGGTACTTATCATATCTACACTGATATCTGTCAACATCATGAAGCAGTTATTTCTGTCACGGGAAGGAGCAGAATCCCAGCGTCATGCTGATCTTATGATGCGAGTGGCAGTTGCTACAGTGTGTACGATGGTCGTAAGTCTTGCATTACTTCTGAATGGAGGTAATAGTACTGGGGCACTACGATGTCTCGTCACTGGTGTAATTGCTGGTTTTGTATGGCGGACATTCAGTCGTTTTGCTGAAGCACACGTTAAAATACCCCGCTCAAAATAGAGCGGGGTATCATTTCCTTGCAAAAGAATTTAAAACATGGGTACAATAGATATATGACTGCCCAGGTACCACCTCAGCCGGATGTTCTACCTCATTTATCTCGAAAAAGATTTTTTAAATCTTTTGAAGCAAAGTCACTGCGAAAAAGATCGTTTCTTACTCGTATTTCAGATAAACTGACTGCGTTTTGCGGATCAACATATTTCCTTGTTTTTCATGTGATCTTTTTTACTGTCTGGATTCTGGTCAATACAGGCCAAATCCCTGGAGTTGCAGTATATGATGAATTCCCATTTGGACTGTTGACTATGGTAGTATCTCTTGAAGCAATATTTCTTGCAATTTTTGTGCTTGTATCACAGAATCGTCAGGCAAGTATTGCAACGGTCAGAGATGAGGTAAATATGAAAGTAAATATGATAGCAGAGGAGGAAATTACAAAGATTTTACAACTTTTATCTGAAATGCGTACCCATATGGGAATCAAGAAAAAAGATGAAGAGCTTGAAGAGATGTTAAATAGACTTGATACAGGAAATATTGAACAATCAATTGTTGATCAGCTACAAAGGGCTGATAAACCAATCCATTCGAATCTTCCCGGTCCAATTGAGATGCTTAAAAAACCGGTACATATGTTGGCTCATGTCGTGATGGACGAAGTAGATGAAGTTAAAAAAGAGAGAGAAAAGAAAAAATGATATGGTGTGATATCTTGACAAGATTTTCTTAAATATGGTTGACTAGATATATGGCAAAAGCAAAATCAACAAAAAGACGATATCACGAACTTACTACTCCAACACAAACCTCACGTGCACTTACGTGGCTTATGCTGTTGTTAGTACCAGTCATCGCATTTTTCTTGGGAATGAAATATCAAGAATCTAACTCAAATCTGCAGGTACTTGAAATGAAAGAACAAATGCTGATGGAACAACTTGATTCTGCTTCTCCTGCGGCTGAGATGCCATAATGGCTCTCACTTCTCATTTTTTTCCTGTGCTATAATACAGATATGGAACTTCTTATTCTTCTTGTCCCTTTTCTCCTTATTGTGCTGTTTTCTATCAAACAAATTAATCAATATGAACGTGGGGTCAAATTTCAGTTTGGTAAATACGTTGCAACTATGGAGCCGGGATGGCGGATTGTCTGGCCTATTGTCCAAGGATATAGCAAAGTGGATATTCGGGTAAAAGCAGTTGATGTTCCTGATCAGGAAGCAATTACCAAAGATAATATCTCTGCTCGTATCAATGCGGTTATTTATTACCGTATTGCTCATGTTGAAAAAGCAGTTTTAGAAGTTGAAGACTTTTATTATGCCGTTTCTCAACTTGCTCAGACTACTATGCGTAATGTAGTGGGTGAGACAACACTTGACGAACTGCTTTCCAAAAGAAATGAGGTTGCAGATAAAATTCAGGTGATTATCGGTAAAGCAACAAACGATTGGGGGGTTAAAGTAGAGTCAGTTGAGTTAAAAGATATTTTACTTCCTGAAGAAATGAAAAGAGTTATCGGTAGACAAGCAGAAGCAGAACGTGAAAGACGGGCAATTATCATCAGAGCTGAAGGAGAAAAAGCAGCGGCAAAAAATATTTCAGAGGCTGCTGAGATGCTTGCCAAAACAACCGGTGGATTACATATTAGGACATTACAGACGCTCAGTGAACTCTCGGCAGATAAAAGTAATACGGTTGTATTTGTAACTCCTCTTGAGATCCTCCGAGCTTTTGAAAGCTTTATCGGTAAAAAATAATATCCCT
>DAOMRL010000026.1:0-9478 GCA_035445865.1 Candidatus Levyibacteriota bacterium | reverse complement strand
GTGCAAGCATACCAATCGGTGACTTAAATTGGTGAACATCCCGAATAAAATGAGTCAATAGTGCAGCTGCAGCATCAAAATCTGATATCACGCCATGTTCAAGTGGTTTGATTGCTTCAATACTACTTGGTGTTTTTCCAAGCATTTTTTTAGCCTCTGTTCCAATAGCAATTACTTGTTTAGATCTTACTTGTCGTGCAACAATTGAAGGTTCGCGAATTGCAATTCCTTTTCCTTGTACATGTACTAAGGTATTGGCAGTACCAAGATCAATACCAAGATCATGTGAAAACATGTTGAAAAATTTATCAAACATACAGTACCATTATACATTGATTTATAATGCATTTTCGAGTTTCCATTTGATCTCTTTCATTTGTCTCTAAATTTACAAATTTAGAAATTGGAAATTTCATGACTCTATGCTACACTCAGAGAATATGTTGCTTAATCGCATTGATTCTTGGATCCGAATTTGTTTTTATTTCCTCTTTGCCACTCTACCGCTCATCATGTTTCCGACAACATCAGAACTTTTTGAGTTGAATAAAATGTGGACAGTGTGGGGAGTCTCACTCATTGTTTTATTTCTTTGGTTAGCAAAAATGCTACTTACCAAAAAATGGATATTTCAGAGAACACCGCTTGATATTCCCATAGGATTATTTTTATTATCGCAACTTCTCTCTACTATTTTTTCTATGGATCAATCAGTGTCGTTTTGGGGATATTATTCGAGATTTAATGGCGGATTTTTATCACTTCTTTCGTATGTATTTTTATATTACGCGTTTGCAAGTAATGTACTGAATGATAATAGAAGAAATACTATCAAAACAATTTCCGTTGCGTTTGGCGCAGGAGTTGTTGTTGCATTGTGGGGATTTCCAAGTCACTTTGGATATGATCCTACCTGTCTTGTTTTCAGAGGAGCACTTGACGTATCATGCTGGACAGAAGCATTTCAGCCAAAAGTCCGTATATTCTCTACACTTGGCCAACCAAACTGGCTTGCAGCATATTTGGCAGTCTTGATTCCAATCTGTATTGCATTTTTAGTAAATTTGCTTAATACAAATAATAACTCTGAGTCACAGACAAAAAATTCTAAAAAAAACTTGCTTCATATTTCATTACTGGTAGTTATCTCTATCATTTTTTATATCGATCTCACCTGGACAGATTCACAATCTGGTTTTCTTGGTCTATGGGCAGGACTTGTATTATTTTGGAGTTTTCTTTTATTCAAATATTTCACACATAAAAAAGCTACCTCCACTCACAAAACTGCATTCATTACTACATCTATTGTGATGGGAATATTTGTTCTACTTAGCATATTTTTAGGTACACCAGTTGATCGACTCAAACAATTTTCACTTAATACCTTAGCTCCGGATAAACAAGAGACTACTGTTGTACAAGATCAAACACAAACTGCACCTGCATTACCGGCACTTGAATTTGGTGGTACAGATTCCAGCAAAATACGATTGGTTGTATGGGAAGGAGCTTTGGATGTTTTCCGAGCAAATCCTATTTTTGGTAGTGGAGTTGAAACGTTTGCGTATTCATACTATGCACACCGACCAATCGAGCATAACCTCACATCAGAGTGGGATTATCTGTACAACAAGGCACATAACGAATACCTTAACTATTTAGCAACTACAGGGTTATTTGGTCTTGGAACATATCTTTTGTTTATTGGGTGGGTAATTTTCCTTGCTATAAAAAGTTTTCATTTGCCATTTTCCCGTTTCCTGTTGAGAAAAAGTAAAACAGAAAAAGCAGAACTTGTTGACCATCAACCATCGACTTGTAATACGACACTTGCTTTTGCTTTGTTTGCTGGTTGGATAAGTATTTTAGTATCCAACTTTTTTGGTTTTTCTGTAGTAATTACAAACCTTTTCCTTTTTATATTACCGCTGTGGACGCTCCATCTTGTGTATCCAAAATTTTCCGTTTCAGAGTCAGCTCATCCTGATCGAATGCACCACTCACCAAGCATTAATATGGCAATTGTGAGTTTTGGCATCATCATATTTGTATTGGAAATCGTTCTTCTCAGATATTGGACAGCAGATAAAGCATATGGTATGGGCAATAATCTCAACAAAATAGGAGAATATACCACCGCAAATCAATTTCTCATATCAGCTGTTCAGCAACGACCACGAGAGGATCTTTTTAAAGACGAGTTGGCTGTCAATGTATCAACGCTTGCTCTGCTACTCCAACAGCAAAATGAGTCCACCCAAGCAGCACAACTTGCCCAACAGGCTAAATTTTTGTCAGACAGTGTGACACAAAAACATCCAAACAATGTCGTGTACTGGAAATCACGTACCCGTATTATGTACTCACTTGCACAAATTGAACCATCTCTCTATCCACTTGCAGTACAAGCAATCGAAAGAGCATCTGAACTTGCACCAACCGATGCAAAAGTGATGTATAACAAAGCACTGTTATACGAACAAGGTGGACAACGCGAACAGGCAATGCTGATATTGCGCGAAACAATTCGTCTAAAACCTAATTATCGTGATGCCTTGTATGCAAAAGCTCTGATCCATACAGAAATTGCAGATAGTATTACTGCAACGAACTCTGCACAGGCTGTACAAGAACGAGCAGAAGCACGAAAAGATCTTGAGTTAATTTTGAACCACATCATCCCTGAAGATACTCAAGCACAAGAACTGCTGGAAAAACTCCCTTAGTACCACACCTCATGATATAATCAATTACTAAGTAGGGTTACGCGTAAAGAAAAATTATACTTAACGCTTCCCTCTTTATTCGTGTAATCATGTACAAAATCGTCACAACACCAGATACTGTGCTTGCTCATGTAGCAAAGCCTGTTGAAAAATTTAATCGCGAGTTACAAAAAACCATCTCAGAAATGGAAGTAACACTTGCTCATACCAGCGACCCTGTCGGAGTGGGTCTCGCAGCTCCACAAGTTGGATTATCACTTCAAATCTTTCTTGCCAGACCGACAGAAAAAGCACCTACACTCCATTTTATAAATCCGGTCATTGAATCAGTGAGTGACCCGCTTAAACAAGCAAAAAAACACACAGACGATGACAAAAAGATTTTAGAGGGATGTTTGTCTATACCAAATATCTGGGGACATGTTACCCGTCCACAAAAAGTAGTACTTTCTTATCAAGATGTTGAAGGAAAAAAATACACTAACTCATATACAGGATTTATGGCGACTATTATCCAACACGAAGTTGATCACCTCAATGGAGTCCTTTTTACCAAACACGTCCTTGCACAAAAAGAAAAACTCTACCGTTCATACAAAAATAAAGACGGTGAGGAAGAATTTGAAGAAATTCATATTTAGTCTGCCCGTTACTTGACAGAATACTGTTATCTTGATTAACTCAAAGTATCTATGCCGTTTGTTCAAAAAAGCTCAAAAGTAAAAAATAGCGACAAAAAAAAGGCTGATAAAATTTATACCCGTCTTCTCCACTATGCAATTTACGGAACCATGGTTCTCGGGCTTGCAATAGTAGTCGTCATAGCAACACAACAAGACTCTCATGATACCAGAAGTCAAGCAACGTCTGATCCATATGTATCTCCTATGCAGTTGACACTGGAAAACCAATCGTTTGAAAACCATTGTTATACAGTAAATGACACTCATCTGCGTACATGGAATGGCAGATTAGAAGCAAATAACTCATTTACTATCGATTTGCCATTTTGTACCAATACATCTATTGAAGATCTTGCCTTTGTTGCATCTACTCAAAGACCAACATCATTTTCTCTCTCAGCAGTATCACCAAGCGGAAATATTATCTATCCGAGCACAAATCAAGAATCTGAGAAAACATTATGTGTACTACCTACTCAACGTGAACTTGAAAAAGGCACATGGAAAATCGTTTTGACAGCCTGGGAAGATGAGATAGATGTATCAGATATCTCAGTTGTAGTTGCACCAAAAACGTCACAAGAAATTACATCTTTGTGTTCCCGATAGTATTTTCTCCAAACAAATTTGATACAATTGCTCGTATGAAGCAAAAAATTGTTTTTTTCGGATCAGGTGACTACTCAATTCCTGTCATTCAAATGCTTGTATTACACGGTCTCAAACTTGTATTAACAACAGAGACCCAAGGTCCACTCATCTCCTATCTTAAATCAGAAAACGTGCCGTTCCTTTCAACAAAAGTAACCGAAGACAAACAAATTTCAAAACAAGAGTTATGGCAACAGGTTGAAGCAATCCAGCCAACACTAGGTGTCCTCGCATCTTTTGGAGCAATTATCCCGCAACGAATTATTGACCTTTTCCCACAGGGAATATGGAATATCCACCCATCACTACTCCCTAAATACAAAGGGCCTAGCCCAATTCAGGCAACTATCTTATCAGGAGATACAGAGACCGGAGTAAGTATCATAACGCTTGATGATCAGGTAGATCACGGACCAATTTTAGCTCAAGAGAAAGTCTTACTTACTGGAAGTGAAACAACACAACAACTAAAAAATGAACTATTTTCCAAAGGAGCTGAGATGATTAAGAATCTACTTGAGTCACTTGAAAATGGCAATACAATTACTCATACGCCTCAAAAACATGATCAGGAAACATGGACTGAAAAAATTATAAAACAAAATGGCCGAATTGGAGTAGGGTCTCCTCCAGCCCGTGATGTGCTTGATCGTATGATCAGAGCCTATTACCCTTGGCCAGGTGTCATGTTTGAATGGGAAGTAAATGGTAAAAAAAAGCTTATAAAACTGTTACCAGAAAATACTATTCAAGTTGAAGGAAAAAGAGAGATGAAATTTAAAGAATTTATAAACGGATATCAAGAAGAAGGAAGAAAGTTATTGGAAACATTGAATCTGCTATAAGCAAGTGTTTTTAGAATTAATTAGCAGAAGAGACATTTGAAGCTTCAGCAAGTGCAGCTTGTGCTTTAAAAGTATCTTTTTGGATTTTGCCCATAAGCTTTATACAATTGGTACAAAGTTTTACCTGTTTTCGTACATGTCCAATCATAATTGTCTTTTTTTGAAGATTTGGTTTAAAGACACGATTCGTCCGTCGCTTTGAGTGCGACACGTTGTGTCCATACATAATTCCCTTGTTACAGTTATCACATTTAAATGCCATAGAGGCTATTATACAGAAATATGGGATCAAATTCAATAATGCTTAGTTTATTTTCAGAACTCCCATTGACCAGGTGTATCCTGCACCAAAATATAGAGTAAGCCCGACATTTCCTTGTTGTATATGTCCAGATCGAAGCCCTTCGATAAGCCCTAGCGGACCCGATGCTGAAGATGTATTACCATAGGCACCTAATGTTTGGGATCTGTATTTAAGCTTTTTATAGTCATCTTCACTCACTTGGCTATTGATATAATCGAGCATAACTTTACTTGCTTGGTGTGTGAGCAGAAAATCTATTGTGTCTGCATCGATATCAAACTCATTGAGGTGTCCTGCTATGCTCTCATTGGTAATACGCTCTGAGAAAAAATCTTTCACTGCCGGTCCATTCATCTTAAAATATTCTCCTGAAGGTACAAAAAAAGTATGTTTATCATCAATGGGCCTATCATTACCAACTCTCATTTGTAAGTTTGCGTGCATATCCTTTTCATGAAATACTTGTGAAGATAGTACATCAATACCTTTTGGTCCTTTTTCAAATTGCAATCCAACCCCTATATCTGAAAAAAGTAATCCTGCATACCCCACATCGTCACTTGGAGAGGGAATCGTTCTCCTGTATTGTGTTTCATCAACAAGTACCATTACATTAGTACCATCAGGGATGCTTTGCAAAGTATTTTGAAAAACACCAAATGTAGAGCAAGCCGCAGACTCATCTTTTGCAATTGTCGGTAAGTGTCCACCTTTTGAACCGTAACAAAACGCTCGAATATCCTCTTTTACTCGTCGTGACATAGTATTAGGGATATCAGAACCTGTACCATGACTGGAAAGTGTATAAATAGCATCAGGGACTACACCTGTTTTGTGAATAAGATTGATGGCCATAACTGATGGTATAAATGTGGTATCATCAGGATCCATTTCATATAGTCTCTCTGTTCCTAATCTCTTTTCTACATACCCTTTGTTACGACCATACTGTTCTTGTGCATAGGTAGCCACATCAATTTGACATGAAGGTAACAGTATTGTGCTTGCTACATTTGGCAGCAGTCGTTCAGTCTCCATATGAAATGGAGGTTCTAGACTACTTTCAATACCTCTACTTCTCTCGAGCGCTGTCATACTCTGATTGTAGCATGTGACACACGATACAAAAAAACCCCGCATATGCGAGGTCTTTTTGAAAGCGTAGAAACTTTGAAATATTACTTAAGTTCGACGGTTGCACCGGCTGCGGTAAGTTTTTCTTTAGCTTCGTCTGCTGTTTTTTTGTTAACTTGGCTCATTACTTCTTTTGGAGCTGCGTCAACTAAATCTTTCGCTTCTTTAAGTCCAAGTGATGGAACTAATTCGCGAAGTGCTTTAATAACTTGAAGTTTTTGTGCTCCAGAGTCAGCAATCACCACATTAAATATGGTTTGCTCTTCTCCAGCTTCTCCACCGTCTGCTGCGCCACCTGCTACAGGTGCTGCTGCCGCTACAGGAGCTGCTGCTGTTACGCCAAATTTTTCTTCAAGTGCTTTAACTAATTCTGAAAGCTCGAGAACTGACATCTCTTCAATTGCTTTCATTAAATCTTCTTGTGTCATTTTTGCCATATTTGTCACCACCTTCCGGCTAATAAATTTCCAATTTCAATTTACCAATTTCCAGTTATATTTGGGAACTGGAAAGTCGAAACTGGAGACTAGCTGGTTGTTTGTTTTTTCTCTTCAATTGCTTTTAATACTTGCGCGAGTTTTGAAATATTTGCATTTAAGACATAGACAAAACCAGAAATAGGAGCATTCATACCACCTAATAGTTTTGCAAGTAATACTTCTTTTGTAGGAAGATTTGCAATTGCTAAAATGTCTGCTGTTGTTACCACTTTTCCTTCAAAAATACCAAATTTAATTATTGGTAGTTCATACTTTTTATTAAATTCTTTAAGAATTTTGGCAGCAGTTATGCCATCTTTATATGCAAATAGTGTTGCCATTGGTCCTGAAAGCTGATCTGACACATCAATATCTTTTGCTTTTAGTGCAATATTCATGAGTGTGTTTTTTGCAACTGCAATTTCGGCATCATTATCACCAAGTTCTCGACGTGCTTCTTCAAGCTGTTGATGAGTAAGTCCTTGGTAATCCACGATATACATAGCAGTTGCTTTATCAACCTTTGCTTGTAATTGGGCAAGTTCGTTTTGATTTTTAATACTTGGCATATGTTATATTGTCCTGAGCAAAAAAAAACACTCCCTGAGGAGTGCTAACTAATTACTAGATACTGATTACTAGTTACTAATTCTGCTCCTCGGCAAGATTTATTTTTGTACTTGCTGTCTTTGGACTAAGAAGAATTCTACCACAGGTAAGTACATACGTCAACATGTGCCTAATAAAAATCCCCTGGCTGTTATATGCCAGGGGATATGAGCGAACGCTCGTTACTGAACTCAGTGTTATCTTCTCCACTCTGGCTCAAGTTCTTCAGGCAAGAACCACAGCAGGAGTCCTACTAAGATGGCACATACCCAGAGAAGTACCTTTATTATGCGCTTCATTACCACACCTCTCCGTCGTATGGACTCACGTATGATCTCTTAGCAGAGAATACTATGAGAATCACAACATCACGAACAAAAGACAAGGCTCTGAACCTCCATTCAAGCAACGCAGCAATAACTGCTAACAAGAGGAGTTTCTCAAACCGCATCATGTGTGCCTCCTTCCAGCATACTACTGATCAGTTTCACGCAGTATACACCGTCTGTCTACGTACTGCAATCTCATTATAAAAATCATTATTGCGCATTGAAAGTTGCAGGAGTATAATTCGAATTTGTCGGAGAAAAATATGTCACACGAAATTTCTAATATACCACTTGAAGCATTTGGCAAAGAACCTGCGTCTGAAACACTGTACATCTCTCCCGAGTTTCTGCATCAAGAAAATCAATCAGAGCAAGCACAGGCAAGAATTGGAAGCTGGAATGTAGCAAGAGGACAAGGAAGACTTGTTGCACAAAAACGTTGTGGAGATGCTCGGCCATCACTTGTAAAAGCTACCGAAGCAGTAGATATTCGAACTATCGCATGTGGAGGTAGTAACGAACCATATGATGCCCTCCTCAACTCACCAGGTGTTAAAATGGCAGGAAATTTTACCCATCACGATGGTGAGGAGATGGAAAAATTTATTGCAGATCCTATGATTGAGGAGTTACCAGAATCAGTTCTCTGCGGTGGACAACAGGGAGCACAAAAAGGCGTTACTGGTGAAGTAGGTATTGGATGCTACATAGAACAAGATATTGAACATTTTGATCCGACTGTTCAAGCTGTTGTGGTCGCTGCCGAAGCAGCCAAATCAACAGATAAAATTGTTTTCGCTGCATCCCAAGATCATCTCTCAGGCCTAGCCCACCCAATTGCATGGTTTGCCAATCATGGGAAGATATCAGCAAGTGCTATTCCACAAGGTGATATATACGAGATGATGTACAACCCAGAATCATTTGACGCACGTAGAGTCTACGAAAATGGTTTCCCTACTTTAAAAGCAGGTGAAATGCCAAATGTACTTGCTGAATTTTTTGAAACTAATCAACAACAAGTAGCTGAAATGGCTGAAAAGTATCCGGATCTTAGAGATAGAAAAAAAGTACAAGATCCAGGTGTCATTATTTTATCTACAGACATCCGTCCAGTTGTTGTACGCTACCCTGGACTTGAAGTTCCCGGGTCATTTTTTGAATTACGAGTTCCGAGGACAAAAATTAACGGGGTAGATATTCAAATTGATGTTGATGAACTGGAAAGAGTATTAAATCAAGCAGAGTATGCAATAACTCATGCGACAGCACATGCAGGCCAAAAAGGTAAATCCTTTGCAAGTATGAAGCAGTTACTTATTGAAACGCGTACAATGGATAAGTCTCGCCATCTAGCAGATGTAATCACTCAAAAACTATGGATGCAAGATTGGTTGCAATTAGGAGATACAGAAATTCTTCTTGCCCAAACAGTTGGAGGACAATTACAAGATGCAGATAAATATAGTCCTACAATATAAAACTATTCTTCAACTTGCAAAAGAGCTCGCAATATAAAATAATATAATGATGGATATCCATACAGTAACAGATTTTGTCTCCGCAAATATCATCCCCACAAAAAACGGTCGTAAGTGTGTTGACGGACGGTACGAAAATGATGAGTATTCAGGTATGATAGCTCGTCCTGGTGCTGACTTTGGCTATGTGATGGCAATGATTGGATACAACAATGAGCAAAAATTAGGACTCTC
>DAOMRL010000025.1:8392-9559 GCA_035445865.1 Candidatus Levyibacteriota bacterium | reverse complement strand
GTGCCGACAACGGTGGCACCCGGCATGGGCGCTACTGGAACGGTGACACACTGGAAATCGGCGTCTGGGCGGGTGCATCCCACGAGGTTCACAACATGCTGAACGGGAAGACCTATTCAGGCGACGGTAAAATCCTGAACGACCCAAGCGGGGCCAATGCTGGCTCCAACTGTGGCGTAGTGGAAGGTTGCCAGAAGATCGATGTGATGATCGTCATAACCGCTGGTGACGTCGTCAAGGCAACGGCCCGAACGTCAGTCTCGCGGTAGCAATACCGCACCCCCCGGTGAGGGAAGGAACCGTCTAGCTGAGCACACTCTAACGCGTGCAAAAGTTATGACCAACCTTTCCCCTCACCGGGGAACAATCAGTCATTGACTGATTCATCCGATGATGCCTGATTGCCTTAATAGAGAAAATTATTTCTCTCTTGAGACAATCAAAATTTATAAAAATAAATGAAATGAGGTGAGTATGTATGAATAAATTTGCACCAATATTATATATCGTAACCGTTATTGTCGGGGTAGCTGTAGCCGCCTATTCAGCACTCACCTACCTGGATTTAAAAAGATGGGAAATTGAAAATGAAGCCCGTTTTCAATGTTCACAAAGTTCACGATATCAAGTTACACAAACCAACGGTATAACAACCTGGTACCCTGCAGCTGAACTATATACTGCCTGTCTTCGTGAGAAAGGCATCTAACGTATCATCTACCGGTGTCTCAAAACACCGGTAGAGATATACTCCTACTCTTCTATATTTTACGATAATCTTTCTGTATTCGATTTTTAGTCATGAGATTAAAAGTCGGATATGGAAAAGAAATAGAACCTTAACAACGAGAGACGAATTTATCCTTTGGACAGGTTATCCAATGGGAAGATGAACTGTATCGTCTTTCGCTTGGATGATCTGATCCAACGGTGGAGATGACGTCCGTGCATAGAAAGGAAGAGGCATGCGTACTCACGTATTGTCAACCATCATAGTCTTCATGATCATGATGGCAGGAGCTGTAATGCTCCCACGTTCGGCATCTGCTGAATCTCTTCGTTGCATTCAAACCCCCGACTGGGGGTATGAAATGTGCGAAGGAGGCTTTCTGGGATATTGGGAAGCCCACGGCGGACTCCCGATCTTCGGATATCCCATGTCACACT
>DAOMRL010000025.1:5782-8382 GCA_035445865.1 Candidatus Levyibacteriota bacterium | reverse complement strand
GTTCGTTCCAGTACACAGAACGTCAACGCTTCGAATCTCATCCCGAGAATGCAGCTCCTTATCATGTCCTTCTCGGACTGCTAGGAGTTGAAGACGCCCAAGCACGAGGATACACCTCACGCCTGGAATTCCAATGGACCGCTCAACGAGGTGATGCAGTGACATATTTCCCGGAAACGGGACATAATGTCACACGTCCGGAATTCGCAGGCTACTGGTCATCGCATGGACTCTCCTTCGACTATGTCGATGGAGTCGTGTTTGAAGAGAGTCTTGCACTCTTCGGCTACCCGATCTCAGAAGAGTTCATTGACCCTGAAAGTGGTCTTTTTACTCAGTACTTCGAGCGCGCAGTATTTGAGTGGCATCCAAATAACCCGCCCGAGTGGCAGATGCTCCTGCGTCGTCTTGGTGCGGATGCTCTTGAACGGAACATTTGCTCAGGCAGCATTGCTGACGAACAGACTATCTCCGTTCAAGCAGGATGCATTGTCGTTGGCGATGTAGTCGTCAACGGTGAGGAGCTTTACGACGATCAAGCTGATACAGCGACGATTGTCGTAGCAACAAAAACCCTTTCGGTGTATGCCGAATGGGGAGCTGGAATCTTCGGAGGCGACCCCAAAGAGATTGAAGCCTCTGTTCGGGCAACCGGATGCGGAGGCAATGGTTGCCGTGACGTAGTCACCATTCACCGCTAATCGTTTCTCGTCCACCGGTACGGATCAGGTGCACAAGCATCTTGGTCCGTACCGGACAACACACTCATGCAAGACACCACTAAAAAACACTATAATTTAATTACCATGAAATTACTTACCCGATTTAACTACCTATTTTTCCCCTGTATTCTTATACTTCTAACAGCGACTATTGCTACGCTGAACTATACCCCATCTACTTTTTTAACAGGGTGGGATACGCTTCATCCAGAATTTAATTTTTACCAAAATCTCAAAAATGTTTTTTTTGGCGTTTTCCGAAGTGATCAAGGACTTGGAGCAGTTGCAGCACACTCACATATGGCAGAACTTCCTCGGATATTGATTCTTTGGATACTCTCCTGGATAGTTGATCTCTCATTTATACGCTATGCCTTTTTCTATATCTGTCTCATACTTGGTCCACTTGGAATATATTTCTTTACAAAAAGTATTATAAAACCCAATAAATTCATAGTAATCCCCTCTTTGTCTGCATTTTTAGCAGCAGTGTATTACCTCTTTAATTTAGGTACTGTACAACATTTTTATGTACCATTTGAAATGTTTGCTATACAATATGCAGCTATTGGATTTTTATTTCTTTTTGCAAAACAGTATCTAGTTACCCGATCACACAAATCCTTGGCTATCTTTGCAATTATTTCATTTTTTGCCGCTCCTATGGCCTATGCTGCACTGCTCTGGTACGCATATTTTGCCGGTATGCTTTTGTTTGTCGGAATGATTTTTTTATTTAATAGAAGTAAAGAGGTATTAAAGAAAAGTATCATTCTTGTGTCTTTTATCCTCATGACAAATGCCTTTTGGATACTTCCAAATCTTTTTTTTCTTAAAACAGCTGCACATGAAGTTCCCAACGCTCAAAGTAATAAGCTTTTTTCAGAAGAAGCATTTCTGCACAATAAACAGTACGGAACTTTGTTAGATACCGCACTGTATCGTAATTACCTTTTTAACTGGAAATCAGTTGAAACGTCAGAGTTTAACACGAACCCTGGATTTTTACTCCATGCATGGCATGATCACCTTGCTAATCCATTTATTTCAGCAATTGGATACAGTGCATTTATCATGGTACTTATCGGTATATTCTTAGCCATAAAAAAAAGAAATATCTATGGAATCAGCTTAATTCCAGTTGGTCTTATGGCATTTGTCATGATCATTAATATGAATCCTCCTTTTGAGCTTTTCTTTGTCTATCTGAGAGAAAACATTTCCCTCTTTAAGGAAGGCCTACGCTTTCCATTTACAAAATTTTCTATTCTCCTTATGTTTACTTGTAGTATTTATGTTGCAGTTTTCTGGAACACCATTTTGACAAAAATTGCTGAAAAAACTACGTGGTATAAAAATCATGGCGTTCCAGTAGTCGTGACAGCAATAGTTTTTGCACTTTTTATTACCTATGGATTTCCCATGTTCAAAGGTCAACTGATTAATCCTAATATGCGCGTGCAAATACCCGATTCATATTTTGAATTGTATGCCTGGATGAATGACAAACCAGTAGATGCACGTATCGCTCCTCTCCCCATTCATTCACTATGGGGCTGGGAATATTATGATTGGGGATTTCAAGGTGCTGGATTTACCTGGTTTGGACTTTCACAACCATTTTTATCCCGAGATTTTGACCGTTGGAATCCATCAAACGAACAATATTATAGAGAGATGTCAACAGCACTTTATGCACGAGATACGGTTGCAGTAGAAAAAATAGCCCGGAAATATCACATCCACTATTTTCTGTTAGATGAGAGTATTATCTCTCCTGGTAGCAGACCAAATGCCCTATGGATACGAGAGACAAAAGATACCTTTAACCAATCGTCTTCTATTAGACTGGAAAAACAGTTTGGAAAACTGTCTCTT
>DAOMRL010000025.1:0-5731 GCA_035445865.1 Candidatus Levyibacteriota bacterium | reverse complement strand
CTTTATACTGTTGCACTCCCTGAAACGACAAATGCATTTTTGTACGCTCCAACCGAATTTACTACTGTAGGGCCAAAACTTATTGGTGGATTTCGAGATCAAGCATCACAAGACCATGCTGTTTATATATCTGATACTCATCCATCTATTCTGTATCCTGCTCGAAATTTGATTGATCGGTATGGGAAAGTTAATCAGCGTAATATCAATCTCCTATCAGAAGACCAATTAGTTCTCACATTTAATGATGCTATTCCAGATACCTATTCTATCAATCCAGATTGGTTGAGTGATGCTATTTTTCCTGACTCATTAAAAGAACAAGAAAACAAATTAGAACAAGAATTCCAGAGCACATTGTATAAAATAGACTCTACGCTTTTTGTTTCTGTTCCTATTGCTTCTCAACAATATTCAGTACGTACAGAGATGCAACAAAACTTTGATTGTTTTCATCCTTTCACTGATGAAAAAAGAATTACGCTAGAAAATGAGTCTGTTATATTGTCTTCATTTGGAGGAGAGACCTGTGGGTATATGGTATTTCCCAATCAAAATCTGGATTTAGGCCAGCTCATTATCATTAAGGCAGAAAATATAGAGGGGATACCACTTCGTATCTGTATAACCGAAAATATTTCCCGAAAATGTGATGTCTATACTGCCCTTGAAAAAGATGAACCTTCTAATACCCATTATTATGTTGTACCTCCTTTCCCTACAGGACTTGATGGCTATGTAGTACATTTTAATAACGTTTCGATTGGAAATACTCGATCCATTAATAAAATCCATTCTGTCCAAGTAGTTACCCTACCGTATTATAGAATTCAAAATGTAAAACTTAACCTTAATCAACAGCCAGCTTCTACTCATAATAATATACACCTTATAGAAAGTAGCTCTTTGAACCCTGTTACTACTCGCTTCACTACAAGCGGTACAGGACTGGTGGTATTTACAAAAGCATACGATTCAGGATGGAAAGTCTACGCAATAAATTCTGGCGTATTATCCATACTGTTACCATTTGTATTTGGTACAGAGAACACTACACATGTAGAAGTAAATAGCTGGGCAAATGGATGGATCATCGATTCAGCTCAACCAAATGACTACATACTTATCTATCTCCCTCAGTACTTTCAGTATGCAGGAATACTGCTTGCTGGAGGTTGTCTTCTTGCTATCATCACGGCTACTGCTTTCAGAAGCAAACACTCTTAATCATCTCTCTTGTTTTCTCCTGTCAAGAGGGAAATTTAATTCACAGAGTTATCCACATTTTTTATTGCCTAACAATTTATATTGATTTGTCAATCTATTTTGAATATATTTTATTATAAGCCTACGTGTTTTAGCATGATCTTTTGCTATAGGTTGATGGTCATTAAAATTTGTGATATACTACAAAAAGTTCTATGAAACTTATAAAACGACTGACCCAAAAGCAAAAAAAAATCGGGACTACTCCCGATGTCTACCAAAACTCCATTGAAAAATTTGGCCGTGATCAACTTACAATGCTCGCTAAAAGAGGCTTAGGAATACGATTAAGTGTGGCTTAAAAGAAAAAAAAAGCCTCGCTTACGCTGTACAGGCTTTCGACGATAAATTCTTAGCTTGAACACGAAAAGCAAAGCTCTTTTTTAGATTAGCAATAGTTCGTAGGCAGGTTCGAACTAGTGCAATGTAGATACGATACCATTGCATCGACTACTCTGTCAACGAAAATCGATAAGGCTAAATGTTTTTGATTAGATTGTGTTTGCAAGACTTTTTCATGCATACATTTTTCTTACAAACGAGGCTAAGAATAGTTTGTCAATTTTGATGAGGTAGGAATGTTGGGCAGGCAAACCTACCTCTTCTAAGCGGACAAACAAAATTACTACTCTTTGAGTTTTCCGAAAAATATTTTGCCTGCGTCCGTTTGTATTACCCGAATAATTTCTACTTCTACAGTATTCCCGATCTGAGATTTTCCTTGCTCAACCACAATCATTGTTCCGTCTTCCAGATAGCCCACTCCTTGATCTTCTCCTTTTCCTTTTTGAATTAATTTAATGAAAAATGTTTCACCGGGTATGGCAGTTGTTTTCAGAATATTTGCCATTTCGTATAAATCAATTGACTTTACATTGCTTATTTTTGCTTTTTGAGACAGATTAAAATCACACGTAATTATTCGTCCTTTGTGCTTCCGTGCAGTTGCAATGATACGATCGTCAACAGGTGCCGTTGGTTTCTCATCTTCAAGAACAATAAATTTTGCTACTCTTTCTTTTTTTGCTTGTTCAATACGTTGCATTGCAGTACGACCACGATCTTTTTTCACTGAGTCGCGACTATCAGCTATATTTTTTAACTCATCTACTACGCCTTCAAGTAATACAAAATTGCCGTAAAATGCCCCTATTTTCATGAGATCAAAGACTCGGCCGTCAATGATAGCCGAAGTGTCTAAAAAGACGGCATTTTCGATATTTTTGACTGCAGTCTTCTTTTTTTTCTTTGGTACACCGCTATTTCCCATTCTTGCCGTCACTACTTTTGCCACTTCATCTGCAATTTGCATAACAACCCGCTGGGGTAATAAAATACCTTCCATAAATGGATTTGTTTTTTCAATAGCATCCTTCACTTCTTTTATGGGAAGCTCTTTTGGCTGTTTAGGTAACGTTTTTTCTTGTTTTACAATACTTTTTTTACTCATACGATACTCCTTTTAACAATACTGTTCAAGAATTGTCCATCCTTGGCAGACACCACAGTTTTGAACCCTAATTTGCCTGCTTCTTTAATTCTCTTCTCCAAGTTTACCACGTGTTTTACCTCTCCTAACAGCCCTACTTCTGCAACAGCTACCGTAGACCGTAATGCTTTTCCTTGAAAACTTGAGACAATGGCAAGGCATACCGCAAGATCTACTGCAGTTTCCTGAATTTTTAATCCCCCTACTACATTGACAAAAATATCCATTCGTTCTATTGGTACCCGTACATGTTTTTGCAATACGGCAAGTAACAGCTCCAGTCTTTTTTCAGCAATTCCATTGGCTACCCGTCTGGGATACGCAAGATTACTCGGCACAACAAGTGCTTGAATCTCAACAAGTAGCGGTCTACTCCCCTCCATCACAACCGCAACACACGAACCTGGTACACTTCCGTCTTTTTTATCGACAAAAAATGACGAAGCATCAGATAACTCTACAAGTCCACTTTCTTCCATAATAAAGATACCAACTTCACTCGTATCTCCAAATCTATTTTTAAATGTCCGCAGGATACGAGTACCCGTCAGTGGCTCACCTTCCAAATACAATACGGTATCGACCATATGAGATAACATCATCGGTCCTGCAACCATACCGTCTTTTGTTACATGACCGATCAGATATACCGGGATATTCTTGCTTTTTGCAAACGTGACCAGTCGGGATGTAGCATATCGAATCTGAGGAATTGACCCGGCAAAGCCCGTGAGATCTTGTGAGACCATTGTTTGTACTGAATCAACAATCACCAAGTCAGGTTTTACTTGAGTTGCAGATTCAAGCGCTGAATCAATATCTGTTGTTGCTAGAATAAATAACGGAAGTGATTCTAGTGTTTTAACAGGTGCAATCCGTTCTGCACGCATTTTAACCTGACTTTCACTTTCTTCACCTGTCACGTATACCACTGTCTTGCCTGCTTTGGCTAAATTTAATCCCAGCTGTAACATGATAGTTGATTTCCCTACTCCTGGATCACCTGAGAGTAACATCACTGCTCCTGGAACCATTCCCACATTATCTCCTCTTCCTCCTAAGACGCGGTCAAATTCACTGTATCCTGTGCTTGTTCTCTTTTCTGCAACACTTTGAATTTTGCCAATGTTTTGAGGAGCCATAACAGTCCGCGAAGATGTACTACGCGTGGCTTTTTTATCAGCTTGAGCTACTTGAGTAAATGAATTCCATGAATTACACTCTGGGCATTTTCCATACCATTTTCCTGATTCATACCCACATTCGTTACAAACAAAAAGAGTTACCGTTTTAGCCATAGTATTTAAGTATATGCTATTGCATAGTGATGCGTATAGAGGATAGCGTTTAGCGTATAGTTGAGGAAAAGGCAGAAGAAAAACTAAACTCTAGACGCTAACAGCCAAGCGCTATTTTAGCGGTATCCGACAAATTTTGCTTTCAAAACAGGAGATACAATTACAAGACGGCGTTTCACATCATAATCACTTACTTCTGCGTCAACAGAGGCACCAACTGTATAGGTAGTTCCTGCAGGAATTTTAGCAGCTGGAATAAATCCTGAAACTCCGTTCTTGAGATCCAAGGTAACGCCACGAGATTTTACAGCTGTTACTTCACCACTTATCTTTGATTCAAGCGGATATTGTTCTTTAATTGTGTCAAATGTATCTGCTGAGAGATTTTTTACTGATATGGTAATTCTGCGATTCTCTCCGTCAATTTCTTTTACTTGTCCTTGCACACTGTCACCTAGTTTATATAACGAATTAATATCTTCTACTCTATCATGAGATAACTCTGAAATATGGACAAAAGCTTCAACTTTTGCCTCTTTATTTGGCTGTACAGTCAGATACAATCCATATGGAGTAATGGTTGTAACGGTACCTTCAACTGTTGCTCCTTTTGGAGTTAATTTTGCAAGTTCCGTACTGTCAGTAACATACACGGTCGCTTTTTGAGAAAATATCATACGACGACGAGTTCTATCAAACTCAATAATTTTAACATCCAAGGACTTTCCTACTAATTGCCCTTCCTGCTCTCGCATTTCAGGCATTACCTGAGAATTTGGAAGAAACCCTCGTAATCCATGTCCGCTTTCTACAAAATATCCGCCACGTGTTGAGTCAGTAACCTGCACAGAGACAGTTTTACTATCCTTAAACTCTGCTTCAAACTGAGAAAAGATACGATCGTCTAAGGTTTTTCGAAGAGAAACAACCGGGAACCCGTCTTCTGCTTCAGGTGAGATAACTGTTGCAGATACACTGTCTCCTACTTTGAGTAATGCTAACAGATTTTCGAGATTTTGACGGTCGTACTCGATCACTAACGCATCACTTTTTGCGCCAATATCAAGCAATATTTCCTGGGGAGTAAGTTTTTTAATTTTGCCCTCAATAACCTGACCTTTTTTTAAAGTCTGGACTTGAGTCGAGCGAGCCATAAGCTCTGCCATTGATGTTGCTTTAGATTGATTTGCCACGCTTTCATAACCTCCATTTTCTAAAATTTAACTCTGATAATTGTACCACACGGTACGCTCTATGGCAAACGAAATTGTATACAAAAGATGGTACAAAAATACACTATTACGTATTTAATTGCTGAATTGTTAACAAACTTAGAACAAACGTTTTCATATAATGCCGTTTTGATATACCTCCATTCATCTGGTATCATAGGTGAATGGAATTCCTCATTGTCATTGGTGCGATTATTTTTTCAGTTATCTTGCACGAAGTCATGCACGGATGGGTAGCCGAAAAACTTGGAGATCCTACTGCTCGTCTCATGGGAAGAATCACACTCAACCCGATACCACACATCGATCCTTTTATGACACTGCTTCTTCCTATTTCTATGTATTTGCTTTCAGGTGGAAGTTTTCTTTTTGCTGCAGCCAAACCAGTACCGGTAAATCCTATGTACTTTAAAGACGGCAAAAAAGATATGGCACTCGTTGCACTT
>DAOMRL010000024.1:3630-9711 GCA_035445865.1 Candidatus Levyibacteriota bacterium | reverse complement strand
GTATCAATCCGCATGGAACAAGACAAAATTCAGTTTGAAGGTCAGACCAAAGGAAAACTGGGAAACTCTGAAATTCAACCAATTGTTCAAGGTGTTGTAAAAGAAGGCCTTGATACATTTTTTGAAGAAAATCCACAAGATGCCCGAAGCGTACTCGGAAAAGCAATGTTGGCAGTTAAAGCTCGCCTTGCAGCGCGCGCTGCAAAAGACGCAATTTTGCGAAAAGGAGCATTTGAAGGTGGAGCACTTCCGGGAAAACTTGCTGATTGTCAGGAAAAAAACCCTGCATTTTCAGAACTTTTCTTAGTCGAGGGAGATTCTGCAGGAGGATCTGCAAAAATGGGTCGTGATCGTAAATTCCAGGCTATTATGCCGTTAAAAGGAAAAATCCTCAATACCGAAAGGGCACGTATTGATAAAGTTATGGAACACGAAGGACTCAAGGATCTGATCATTGCACTTGGGATGGGTATCGGAGACACATTAAACATGGATAAACTGCGATATCACCGAATTATCATCATGACTGATGCAGACGTAGACGGAGAACATATTGCAACCTTGCTTCTTACGTTCTTTTATCGTTATTTATTCCCGATTATCGAAAATGGATATCTATACATCGCACAACCGCCATTGTACAAAGTAACCATAGGAAAAAATTCTTGGTATGCCTATGATGACGCTGAACGCGAGAAAGTACTCAAAGAACACGGGAACGGTAAACCATTTAGTATTCAGCGATATAAAGGTCTTGGTGAAATGAATCCTGACCAATTGGCAGAGACAACACTTGATCCTAAAAATAGAGTACTCAAACAAGTGACTGCACACGATGCAGAAGAAGCAGATAGAGTGTTTGCTATGCTTATGGGAGAGGACGTGCCTCCACGAAAAAACTTTATTCAAGAAAATGCAAGTACAGCAACACTTGATATATAAAAAAGGAGGTGAATACTATACATGAATAATTTAAGTACAGGAAAAAATCCGCCACATGAAGTCAACGTAATCGTTGAGATTCCAAAAGGAAGCTCAATTAAATATGAACTCGACAAAGAGAGTGGAGTTATCATGGTAGACCGTTTTTTACATACAGCTATGTATTTCCCTTTTAATTATGGGTTTGTGCCAAATACGCTTGCAGAAGACGGAGATCCTACTGATGTGTTAGTATTATCTGACCAATCTATTGCTCCAGGAGCTGCAATTCCTGCACTTCCTATCGGGATGCTTGAGATGGAAGATGAATCAGGTATTGATGCAAAGATTTTAGCCGTACCACCTACAAAAATAGACCCTATGTTTGGTGTGTACACTGATGTTTCAGAACTTCCTGAAGCACTCAAAGCAAAAATTAAAAATTTTTTTGAAAATTACAAGGCGCTTGAACCTGGTAAATGGGTCAAAGTAAAAGACTGGAAAGGAAAAGACGTAGCAATAGCAGAGATTGAAAAATCAATTTCAAGCTACAAATAACAAGCACCAAGTTCCAACCTTTTGGAATTTGGTATTTGGAATTTGAGTTTTAATACATTATGGAAGATATAGGAAGACTTGAACAAGTTGATATTTCGCAAGAAGCAAAGAAGTCATATTTGGACTACGCGATGTCTGTTATTGTGTCGCGCGCACTCCCTGACATCAGAGACGGGCTAAAGCCGGTTCATCGTCGTATTTTGTACGCTATGTACAAAGATCTCGGCCTTACTCACGATCATAAATACTCAAAATGTGCCGGTGTCGTTGGTGAAGTACTCAAAAAATATCATCCTCATGGTGATATGGCAGTCTATGATGCCATGGTACGACTTGCCCAAGAGTGGAACCTCAGATATCCTCTCATTGACGGACAAGGAAACTTCGGATCAATTGATGGTGATAGTCCGGCTGCATATCGATATACAGAGGCAAGACTCACAAAAATTGCTGAAGAGCTACTGCGTGATTATCAAAAAGAAACCGTTGATTTTACTCCTAATTTTGACGGTTCTGAAGATCAGCCGGTTGTTTTGCCTGCATTATTACCGAATTTGCTCCTTATGGGGAGTGAAGGTATTGCGGTTGGTATGGCAACAAAAATCCCTCCTCATAATCTAACTGAAGTCGTCGAAGCTATTTTGTATACAATGGGGAAAGCAGAAAAAATAGAGGGTGTTCAGCCGGTAGCTGATAATGACAATACTGCAACAAATGATACTTCTGAAAATATTCTCAATACCGGAGAAGTAGTTTTTCCCTTTACATTCAACACAACAATCGATGAACTTTTGGAATTCATCAAAGGACCTGATTTTCCAACCGGAGGAGCAATCTTTGACCAAAATGAGATAAAAAATGTATATCGTACTGGACGGGGGAGAGTACTGATGCGAGGAATTGCAGAAATAGAAGAACTCAGTGGAGGAAAAAATGCAATTATCATCAGAGAACTTCCATATCAAGTAAACAAAGCTGTGCTTGTTGCTCGTATTGCAGAACTTGCAAAAGATAAAAAATTAGACGGTATCTCAGATCTTCGTGATGAATCAGACCGCGCAGGAATCAGAGTAGTTGTCGAGCTCAAAAGAGATGTCGCTCCGCGTAAAGTACTTAACAACCTCTTTAAGTTAACGGCGCTTCAAACTTCATTCCCGGCAAATATGGTCGCACTGGTTAATGGAATTCCTCGTACCTGCAATCTAAAACTCATTTTAGAAGAGTATATAAAACATCGTTTTGACGTTGTTACCAGACGGTCACAATTTGAGTTGCGCCAAGCACAAGCTCGTTTACACATTCTTGATGGACTCCTTATTGCTGTCAATGATATTGATGCAGTTATTCAACTCATCCGTAGCTCCAAAAGTGCTGATGAAGCTCGAACAAATCTGATGGAAAAATATAAGTTGTCAGAGATCCAGGCAATTGCAATTTTGGATATGCAACTGCGAAGACTGGCAGCACTTGAACGACAAAAGCTTGAAGAAGAGTGGAAAAGTGTTAAAGCAGTTATTGATTATCTGCTCTCAATATTAGGAGACCCGCTCAAAATGATTGCTGTGATTAAAGAAGAAATTGAAAAAATTAAAGAAGAATATGGTGATGAACGTCGCACACGAGTATATAACTCAAAAGCAGACGAGTTCTCAGATGAAGATCTGATTCAAAATGAACCAACAGTTATTACTATCACAAAAACAGGGTATGTAAAAAGACAGAGCATGACATCATTTAAAACCCAAAAACGGGGAGGAAAAGGTGTGATGGGTATGACGACAAAAGATGATGATAGTATTGACCATATTCTATTCTCTCAGACACACGATTATATTCTCTTCTTTACTGACAAAGGTAAAGTGTACCAAACCCGGGTATTTGAGATCCCTGAGAGCTCACGTATAGCAAAAGGACAGGCTATTGCAAATCTGTTAAATACAGAATCAGGAGAGACAATCAGCTCAATACTTACCTATAATCCACAGCAAAAAGAAAATAAAGAATTTGTTATGCTTGCAACCAGAAAAGGTGAAGTTAAAAAAACAAATCTTAAAGAATTTGCCAACATCCGCAAAAATGGGATCATCGCAATCAAGATCGCCAGTGATGACAGTCTCACCTGGGCACGATTTACCAGTGGGTCAGACGAAGTATTGTTAGTCACGGCAAATGGAAAAATTATCTGCTTTAACGAATCTCAGATCAGAGCTACAGGCAGATCAAGTATGGGTGTACGAGGAATAAAATTGATTGGCAATGATAGAGTAGTAGGGGTTGATGTAATCTCAGAATCTGAGAAGTCTGCAAATCTGCTTGTGATTGCAGAAAACGGACTTGGCAAAAAAACACGGGTAGATGCATTTAAAAACCAAAATAGAGGCGGACAAGGAGTACGCGTTGCAAACATCAATGAAAAGACAGGTCAAATTGTATACTCTGCAGTCTTGCCACAAGACGGAAAAGAGATCATTATGACCTCAGAGAAAGGACAAGTCGTTAAAATTGATATTCAATCAATACCACTTCTTTCACGCAATGCTCAAGGAGTTATCCTCATGCGATTCTCAAAATCAAATGATAAAGTAGCCGCTGCCACGTGTGTCACCGAAAAAGACGAAGTAGGGGAATAATACGCTTAATTCCAGCCTAAGTGGTATAATAATGAGATGAAAATCTCAGGAGAATCACTTGCCGATCCAATTCGTGGCGTAATCCAGTATGAATCCAGACAACTTGCCGCAAAAGGAGTTGTTCCTCATCTCGTTATTTTTACCCTCGGAGACGAATCAAGTTGGGAAGTCTATGTAAAACGAAAACTTAAATGGGCTACAATACTTGGGATAAAAGCTACCCTCAAAAACTTACAATCAGCAAACGAACAAGAAGTACTTGAGGAGATTAAGCAGAGCAATGCAGATCCATCAGTACATGGAATTATTGTACAACGACCACTCCCTGCAAATATCGATAAACATGCAGTTATTCGTCAAATTTTACCTGAAAAAGACGTTGACGGATTCCGACCTGATTCACCATTTGAAGTACCGGTATGGCTTGCTGTTAAACTGATTTTGTCCCACATCTCAGTAGAGTATGAAGATTCCTTGAGCTCGTTTCTCAAAAGTAGCAAGGTTACAGTTATAGGAAAAGGTGAAACCGCAGGTACTCCAATTGCTGAAGGGATCAAAATGAGCGGAGGAAATCCATCAATAATAGACAGTAAGACCTCTGATGCTCATTCTGTACTTTCAGATTCTGATATTGTTGTTTCATGTGTAGGGAAAAAAGTAGTTGAATTAGAGAGTATGCACAAAGGACAAATTTTAATAGGAGTCGGGACTCATATTGAAAATGGAAAACTTTCAGGAGATTTTGATGAAGAGCAAGCAGAGCAGAGTGGTACGATATATACTCCAACCCCTGGTGGAATAGGACCTCTTAATCTCACGTTTCTCTTTCAAAATGTTTTGCAAGCTGCACAATTTGCTAACCAAAACACAAACTAGAAACTTTCCTTTCTAAAAGCTCTTTCCCTTTTCTTACCTACTTACTAAATAAACATAATGCTCGTTTGATATCCTAGTTTAGGAGTTTGTGGAATTCCATATATCAGTGGAACATTCACCAACCGAAAGGAGGTGTATAATTATGGCTAAAAGTAAAGGACGCGGGTGGCATGGTGACCCGGAAGGACACAAAAAAGCAGGGCAAAAAGGAGGATTGGCTACAGCCAGATCTCATGATTCAACATTTTACTCTCAAATAGGAAGTAAAGGAGGACGTGCGAGTACCGGAAATTTTAAAAATGATCCAGAACGTGCACGTGCTGCAGGACGAAAAGGTGGACGCGCATAAGAATCACTCATGCATTCTTTTTACAAACAGATAGTCTAGATCTATCTGTTTGGGAGTTATAATTTTTGAATGTCTGGCAAGAATTGTTTCAAAGAGAAAAATTGATCGAGCAAATGCCTGAATAAATGTAGTTTCATTCATCACATTTCCGGTAATTTTGATATGAAAAACTCCGTGTGCATCTTTTTTCCAATTCCAGGATGTTAATCCTGAGAAACACGCTGATTTTTTTCCGGAATTGATTTTTTCCTGACAAAGGTACTCAAGTAACATATGCTCAAATAAGTGAGCAATTTCGGTATTTTTTACTTCTTCACAAAAAGGGATATTTTTTTTGTTAAAACATTTTGTATGTAATACTTTAGGAGCAATAGTACTCAAGATCTCGGCTGTTTTGGGTAAGGCTGAAGTACTCAGTAATGTATGCGGAGCATGCATAATAAGTGTAGATTTTTTTTGAGCATATTGTGCCTGAAGTGAATATTTCCAGTGATCTGAAAAATAGCTAGGGTAGGGGGCTGACTGAATACTCATCGTATTTTTACTGTACTCTTACGCAATTTTTACTATACAAGAACACAGTAAATGACGTCAAGCAAGCAGAAATAAATAGTTCTAAAGCAGAGGATTAATAGTCATACTCTGATGCTGTTTGTGATACACTGAATATATGAGAATCTCTGCTCGAAACAGAAAAGAATTATTGTTATCAGGAGTTCTCGTGTGTATTTTTTCTCTTAGTACTTT
>DAOMRL010000024.1:0-3611 GCA_035445865.1 Candidatus Levyibacteriota bacterium | reverse complement strand
CGCTCGATACACTTACTGAGCGTCCACCGCAAACATACGCACAAAATACAGCAATACAAGGAGTACAAGATAGCACACCTGAGGATGTCCCGGAACTTACTATCACACCGTTACCAACCGCCACCCCTACAACAACTCCATCAGCAAATTTAAAAAAATCAATTAGTACACCGGTAAGCACCACAACACAAATTCTCAGTGCCTTAAACACCTACAGAGCATCAAAAGGTATTGCACCTCTCCAGATTGATACAACACTTCAGACATTTGCACAGCGTAGAGCAGACTATTTTGACTCCACAGGGTCTATGGATAATCATTCAGGATTTCAAAATATGCTCAATGACAATGGATTTGAAAAAATGGGATTTAACGCACTTGGTGAAAACTCCAGCTTTGGAGCGTGGGAAACTCCTCAAAATTTAATAGAATCGATTTATGGCAACTCTTCTGCACATAATGAAAGCCAACTGCGATCTGACTGGACACATGTCGGAATCGGAGTCAAAGGACACGCTACAAACCTCGTCTTCGGAGGAAAAAAGAGATAGGTATCCTCTAAAACCTTCCATCTACAATCTCTTTTTTGCTACACTTAATATATATGCTCCGAGAAACATTTATTGGTAAAAAACCCACGTTATTTATTCTCAATCCGATTGTTAAGCGATTTATTATCTCAGAAACATTTGTATGGTCAGCAATGAATTTTATCACCCCTATTTTTGCTGTCTTTGCGGCAACACAGGTTACTGGCGGCAGTATCAGTATTGCTGCAACCGGATTTAGTGTATACCTGGTAATACGAGTTGTATCTGAGTTGATTATCGGAGAACTTGCTGATAATTATTCTAATCGAAGAAGAATGCGCATTATTATTATAGGAACGTGTTTGTTAACCATAGGATACATTGGATTTATGTTTACCACAACCGTGTATCAAGTGTATTTATTTTATGCAATAAAAGGAATCGGCATGGGAATTGCAACACCGATCAAAAATATGATTTTCTCGACCCATTTAGATAAAAATCGTGAATCAAGTGAGTGGGGTATGCACGATGCAGCTATCTTTTTAGGGATGGCACTTGCTGCCGCAGTAGGTGGGTTTATTGCAGAAGAATATGGCTTTAGAATAGTATTTTTAATTGCAGCATTTATTAATACTTTGGGAATTATTCCTTTTGTGTTAATGTCTCCCAAAGTCTTTCAGCTCAAAACAGAAAAAAAGATTAATTAAACTATCGCGCTGAGGGTATACGGTGGAGTATCACTCATAGCAAATGTGTAAATTGAATCATCTCCTTGTAATTCCATTTGATCTAAAAGTTGTACATATCGATAAAATATCGCATTTGTCCACCCAAATCCCCCTTGATTTACATAATGATAGTTAGGTGTTATATCACCGGTTAATCCGTTTATTTTTTCAAAAAACATCCCGTGTTTTCTAAAAATCTTGGCTTCAGAGGCAAGAGAGTTTTTCATGATACGCTTGGCCTCATCTAAAAAGCCATATTGCAACATCCCGACTACTGCTAGGTATTCTACCGGTGGCCAGATGTTTGGATAATCCCATTGTTTTGGCTTTATTGATTCGATAATGGTATGTTTATAGTCCTCATGTTCTATTTCGGCACGCAACTCAGGGGGCAGAGAAGCACTATCAGTAATCAATAGTCCATTTTTTGTCTCAAATTTATCCAAGTGCATCATCATACGAAAAGCCTGTGTTGGAGTAGCAACTCCTGCCCACAATGGAACAAAACTGGCCAAGGAATAAAATTTACTTTGTTTCCCACGTACAAAATCATAATCAAAGAAAAATCCAATATCTTCATTCCACATATATGTTGTAATTTCCTCTTTACGTTTTTCCGCCTTTTTGAGCCATTGCTTTTGCTGGGCAGTATCACCCAACAGTTCAGCTGTTTGTGCAAAGTCTAATTCATATTTGTATAACAGACAATTAAGATCTATTGGTAAAAACTCATTACACCGGTTATAAAATCTGGAAGTAAAATCCCATCCTGACTCAAGTTCAGAACTATGCGCATACCCAACATCGCGATCTCCATATTTACTCAAAGTAAATCCTTCAACTGAATGGTTATAATGCTGATCCGAATCTATCCAGACATTTTCATACTCCCATTTTGCCCACTCCATACGCCGTGCAAGGCTTTTTTTTCCTTTTGTCTCCCTATACACATCTAAAATCATTGACGTAAAAAATGGTGGTTGTGAACGATTTGTCGAAGCATGGGAATTAAAATTTGGAATCAAGCCATACTTTTTGAGCAGATAGATGTAATTATCAACGACGCCTTTTAACACATCAGCATTTTCCTGTCCCACAAGACCCCGAAACATAAAAAAAGAATCCCAATAAAAAAGGTAGGAAAACTTTTTATCATTCGGCGTTATATATGGATGCGGAAGCTTCAAAAATCCATTTCCTGTCAAGACTTCTTTGGGATTTTTAATAACACGCTTCCAGTATGAATTGATATATTTCAGACAGTCAGCATAATCTTTGGTAAACATAAAAAGCAGGGTAGTTACTTAATAGTAGAAGTAATCTTACGTTAAATCAAGAACTCAATCTTGCCTGCTTCAGAGTGTATAAGGTGACTAATAACCAGAGGCCAAATAATATGACAAATATCCACTGAATCGTCTTTGTGAGAGTCAGGGCAAATGCAAGATCTTTGGTCGTTATCCCAATCACATACCCAATCCCTGTATAGAGCAATACAAATCCTACAACCCCGATCACATCACGCCAAATCCACTTTTTAAACGGAAATCGCAAAATCCCAATAAGTAGCGGAACCAGTGCACGCGCATACCCGGGAAAGTGAGCATAGATGATAAAATTTTTCTTTGTCTCAATATTCTTTTTCACCATATCAAGATGAAGAAAGTATTTTTTAAGCCATCCCATTTTGACAAAACCAAATCTGCCAAGACTAAACCCCAACAGGTCTCCACAAATTGCAGCAACAATTCCAACCCCTATTACTGTTGCGATCTGTAACTCACCAATTCCTGCATAGTACCCACTCAAAACTAATATCAATAATCCCGGTGCAAATATTCCAAACGGCGATGTTTCCAGTAAAATTACCCCAAATAGCAACATATAATTGTAGGTGAGTATAAAGTCCTGGAGTTTGAGTATATACGGATCAATCATTATCGTTTGTTTCCTTGGTGGAATTTACGGTGTACTTCTTTCAGCTTTGGATTTGTGACATGGGTATATATTTGTGTTGTCGAAATATTTTTATGCCCCAGCATTTCTTGTACACTACGCAGATCAGCCCCATTTGAGAGTAAATCTGTCGCAAAACTATGGCGCATCGTATGAGGTGTTGCATTAACCGGGATACGAGATGCTTTAACATATTTTTTAACAATCCGCTCAACACTTCGAGTAGTAAGCCTCATACGCTCACCTTCTTTTTCATAATCAATTTCCCGAGCATATCGAATAAACAGTGGCTTAAATTTGTCTGTGCGGACTTTGTGTAGGTAATGATCCAGCCAAAATGCAGCACTATCTGACATAAAGACAATACGCAGTTTTTTGCCTTTGCCAATCACCC
>DAOMRL010000023.1:8957-9745 GCA_035445865.1 Candidatus Levyibacteriota bacterium | reverse complement strand
TTGAGCATCTTTTTCTTCTTCAACGGTCTCAAAAATATCAATTTCTTTTTTGATGAGCTGATCGTAGAGGCTGTCTAGTTCAAGAATGTGATTTTCTGGTTGTGGAAACGCAGCAAGGATTTCATCTTGAGAGATATACCCTCGTTTTTTTGCTGTTGCGAGTAATCCATCTAGCTTGGAATTTTTAACTGTGGGAGTGGACGGCATTGTTCTATTGTACCAAAAAACTCTAAGCCTATTCAAGAGGCACGCTTAATTGCCGCAAGGCGCTGTGTATAGACACTGACTTTTTCTTGCAGTGATGCCATTGTATCATCATTGGGATTTTTTTCCAACTCCTCTACTTTTTGGGTAATCTCTTTTATTTTATATCTGACCGCAAGCGTTGCCGTATCAGTCGCAACTTTAGCAACCTCTTTTTCATAATCACTTTCCTCTGTAAATTCAGGGAGTGGTACCAGACACGTTCTATCAAATGTTTCAAGAACTTCTGCAGGAAGTTGTTTTGCAAATAGCTCTTTACTAAACTCTGATGAACTCCTGGTAAACTCACTAATTTCTTTCCATAACCGGTCCAGTGAGGGTGTTGAGAGCTCAATATCAGTCAAAATAGATTGAGTTTTGAGAATGTGAGTTGTTGGGTTTTTCGCCTGAACCAGCAATGCAAGTAAATATGATTCAGTAATTTCTTCTCGAGAATGTTTTTGCTTTTCAGGAGCAACTGGGGATGGTTTTGGAGTAGCTTTGTTTTTTTGAGATTGTCTGAGCACTGACTCAAATGATGAATC
>DAOMRL010000023.1:0-8927 GCA_035445865.1 Candidatus Levyibacteriota bacterium | reverse complement strand
GCTTTTTAAGATAATGTTCCTTAATCACTTCATTATCAATTTGTGAAAGAATTGGCAGAGTCTCTTCCATTACTGTTCTTTTTCCTTCAGGTGTAGAGATATCAACTGCCTGAACAGCTGAGTCAATAAGGAAGTCATAGACGTTGATCTCATTTTTTAGTGCTTTTTTAAACAATGCTGGTTGTTCTCTTAATAACTCATCCGGATCTTTTCCTTCAGGAGGAATAATAACGGCTGCTTGCAATCCTTCTTTTTCAAGGAGTGCAATGGAACGTTTTTGAGCAGCAGTCCCGGCAACATCAGTATCAAAACAAAAAAGAATTTTTGCAACATACCGTTTGAGTAACTTTATCTGATCTTCGGTAAGTGCTGTGCCTTTTAAGGCAACCACATGACCAATACCCTCTTTCATACTACTGATTACATCAAACTCTCCTTCAACAACCAGTGCTTTGTTTTCATCTCGCATTGATTCTTTTGCATAAAAAATTCCGTATAAAGAACTGCTTTTTTTGTAAATAAGTGTTTCTCGCGTGTTGATATATTTTGGTCCGTTATCATCAAGCGCTCGGCCTGAAAATGCGATGATATTCCCTCGTACATCATGGATCGGGAAGATAACTCGGTTATTAAAAAAATCTGAGGTACTCCCCTGTGCGCGAGACCCAAGTCCTGCTGCTTGTATATCTTCAAGAGCAAATTTCTTTTTTTTGATGAGATATTGAAATAATGCATTAGACTGGTGAGGAGCATATCCAAGCTGAAATTTTTCAAGTAACCCTGTATTCATCCCGCGTGTTTGGGTAAGATATTCGAGTGCTTTTTTGCCTACAGCGTGTTTGGTGAGTAAATAATGATAATACTGGGCAGCTGCAGCGTTTATGGTAAAAAGAATATCTTTTTTCTGTTCTATTTGGGTTCTAAATACTGGGCGGGTAAGCGGTATTCCGGCAAGCTTTGCAAGTTCTTTAAGACTTTCTGAAAAATCTGCTTTTTCATACTCCATAAAAAAGGAAAAAACATCTCCGCCTTTTCCGCAATTTGCAACAGCAAAACTTGTTGCTACATAAGAATGGTCATGTTCTACGGTAAAGTTATAGACAGGCCCTTTGTAGGGGTGTTTTTGTATTGACGAAATAGGCAAAACCCAATATTCAGTTCCATCAGGTAGATAATAGATTGAAGAATATTTTTGTCTTGCTTGATCTGACCACAAAATGGTGAAAGATTCTTTGTGATTATAACCTCCTCTTTCTTTCGCTTCTTGGACTGAAAGAGTAGGAAACAAGTTTTGGCGTAGGATGATATCAACAAGTTGTTCGGCAAGCACTCTTGAGATTGTTGATATAGATTTATGCCAATTAATAGATCTTCTTGCCTGGAATTGTGTTCCGTCTCCAAGAAAAATTGAATGAAGAAGAAATTTCTGTTGTTCAGGGGGTAGTTCTTGGAGAACAAATGGTATATGTTTATTTGCAGCTCCTTTACCACATAAATTTTCAAAAATGTTTGCTAGTTTTGAGTGACATGCCGTGATCTCAATTCCGGTTTTCTGTAAAGTTGGGCGTCGGTGTATTTTTGCGTCTAATCCGAAGATCTTTTTTAAGAGTGAAATAATTTCCTGTGCAAGATCTTCTTCATGGTTGCCTAGACTAAATCTGATATATGCTCTATGATTACTACCTTCTGCAATATAATAACCAATAAGCTTCAAGAAGCTACTATCAACGGCAACTTGTAATGGTATTTCCTTAGGCACAGGACCAAGATTAGTAGTTTTTGTTAAGTATTGAGTGAGATCCAGAATTTTAACATCGGCAATTCTCCTGTTTATTGGATATAGGAGAAGATCTCCTTTCTGCAACTTTCCTGCAGGGACCTCTTTAATGGGAAAGTATTTTGCAGTCTTTTGATAATATGTATTCTTAGAATCATGCCAAATTTCAAGGTATTTTTTGTATCTTTTTGAAAAGTTCTTATAACTTTTCGTATATGGCGCTCCCTGAATAGCAAGCACATTATGATCACTCGTTAATCTGACCTTGTTCCCCAGCTTTCTCAACTTTAGAGTCACCAGATCCCCACTATACTCATGAGTCATTGTTCTTAATACTTTTTGTATATTTCCTTTCCCCGAGGTTACCCAGTGATTAGTGTCAATGTCTTCAATAGTATGTGGCCCCAAAGGGGTTTTGATGTATTCTCCTGGGGGGAAACAGCCAAAACAATGCCAGATTTGTCTTTCAGGAGAGACCATAAAAGAGGGGGATTTTTCACTATGGAAAGGACATAGTCCTTTAAGATTTTGTCCTGCACGTTGTAACTGAACGAATTGACCGATATATTCTGCAATATCTAATTTTTGCTTAACTTTATCGACATCGTCCATAGGTGATCGTATTGTACCATAGCATAGGTGTTGGAAATTTTTTTGTAGATGTTTGTATACTGAGTATATGGTAGCGTATTCGTCTAAAAGAAAGTATACCGTTAACAACGGACTTCATCTTGAAGAATGAGAAGTTGTCATAGATTATTTTTTCCATGAAAAAACTTTTTTTACTGGGCATACCGTCTGCGTATTTATTAGTACTTTTGTTGCGTGCAGAACAGGCATTTACCCAAGATCTTGGCAGACACCTCATATTAGGAGAGATGATTCTCGATTGTTTGTGTGTGCCAAAGACAAATACTTTTTCATACACTGCTCCCAATTTTCCTTTTATAAATCATCACTGGTTGCCTGAAGTTATATTTTATTTGATTGTGAAAGTATCGGGGCTCTATACGCTGCTTGGTTTTAAGATCATGATGATAGTGCTCTCTCTACTTCCGGTGTTGTATGTGGCCATCAAAAGAGGCGGAATTGCCCTCTCTACCACTGTTTTGATTCCTTTAATTTTTATTTTCTCAGAACGGTTTGATGCACGACCTGAAATATTTAGTTTTGTATATCTATCACTTTTTATGATGTTTTGTTTTCAATATCTTAAAACAAAACAGTATGTGTATTTATTGCCACTGCCTTTAATACAGCTACTCTGGGTAAATTCTCATATCTACTTTTTCATCGGTATTTTGCTGTATCTCTTTTTATTTTTTGATCAAGTATATAAAAAGTCGGTTAAAAAACAGCTTGTTGTGATCGGAATATTAATTGCTGGTGCAACACTGCTTAATCCTCACGGTGTTGTAGGTGCCCTCTATCCATTGCGTGTGTTTGGTAATTATGGATACTCGATTGTTGAGAATCAAAATATTTTTTTCCTCAACGGATTTTTCTTTAACCCTCGAATTCTTGTTTTTGAGGTAATGGCAATTGTTGGCGCAATTGCGCTGTTTGTGCATATTAAAAAAAGAAATATTTTTGATGTGTTGTGCCTGTTGTTTGCTATTGTCGCAGGTGGTGTAATGATTCGTAATTTTCCTTTGTTTGTACTGATTGCTTTTCCAAGTATTGTAGCTGCTTTTGCTCTGGTTATTGGTAGATATAATACAAAAACACGAAAAAATATTGCAGTGTGGACAATAACAGGAGCCTTTTTATTTACACTTGTGACGAGTCTTCAAATGATTACTTCACCACTTTTTGGACTGCGGTATGTGTACGGAGCTGAAAAAGCAGTAGATTTTTTTGAGAAAAATAATGTACCGGGCAATATTTTTAATAACTTTGATATCGGAAGTTATCTTATTTACCGATTATATCCAGCTCAAAAAGTTTTTGTTGACGGGCGTCCGGAAGCATATCCTGCAGACTTTTTTGAAGTATACAAAAAAATGCAGACTGACCCAGAGTTGTTTGAGCAGCAAGTAATACGGTATGATATTAGCACGATATTTTTTGCACACACGGATATTACTCCTTGGGCGCAGCAGTTTTTACAGACGATTGTTCGTGACCCAGCATGGGTGGTAATTTACCTTGATGAGCGTATTATAATTCTGGTACGTGACAGTCCGGAAAACTCAGCGCTTATCAAACAATACAAAGTGCAATTATAACTTCCAAAATGGAATCAGAAACACTCACAAATGGATTATCTACCCAGCAAGCTGCTAAAGGGTTAAAAACTCACGGTCAGAATACCATAGAACAAGCATCTCAGTTTTCTGCATTTAAGCTTTTAATTACTCAGTACACCAATTTACTCAATGCTATTTTACTTATTGCAGGAATTTTTGCGTTTATTGTTCATGAACCCGTTGATGCTTTTTTTATCTTGTTTATCTTGATTATGAACGGGTTGTTTGGCTTTTTTCAGGAATATCGAGCAGAGAAAACACTTGAGAAGTTAAAAGATCTTGTCCAGCCACAGATATCAGTAATCAGAGATGGAAAAGAACAATTACTTGATGTGGCAGATATTGTTCCAGAAGATATTATTTTGTTGAGAGAAGGAGATAAAATTCCTGCTGATGGACAACTTGCAACCTCAGTTGCATTTGAAGTGGATGAATCAATTTTCACCGGGGAGTCACTCCCTGTTGAAAAATCAAAAGGTGATTTATTGATGGCAGGAACATTTTTGCTTCGAGGTCAAGGGAAAATGATAGTGAGCGCAACTGGTTTAAAAACTAAACTGGGTCAGATTGCGCTTGAGATGAAACAATTAAAAAAGCCAAAAACCCCACTTGCTTCCAATTTGGAATCTTTGAGTAAAAAACTCGCATTTGCTGCAATTGGAGTCTCACTACTCTTAATTCCGCTTGGAATTTGGCAAGGACGGGTAATACAAGAGCTCATCTTGACCACAATCAGCCTCTCAGTGGCAGTTATTCCTGAAGGACTCCCGCTTGTTGTCACAATTGCACTTGCAGTTGGTGCGTATCGTATGACCCAAAAAAAGACAATTGTGCGCAAAATGGCAGCGGTTGAGACACTGGGTACAACAAACGTAATTTTAAGTGATAAAACAGGTACGCTTACCCAAAACAAAATGCGGGTTAAAAAACATTGGATACCAGAAAAATCTTCGCTTCAATTACTTTCCCGTGCCTGTGTTGCTGGAAACTCAGCAAATTTAGTACTCGAAAAAGATGGTGAGCCGTTGGATGTATTGGGAGACAAAACAGACGGAGCATTATTGTTGTTTGCTCATGATAATACAGCCAGCTTTGATGATTTTCGTGCAGAAGGAAAAGTTATTGAAGAAAAACCATTTGATCCAGTCACAAAAGTGATTGAGACTGAATGGGAAGATGCAAAAGGAACAAAACGCTTTTTTATGAGAGGTGCACCTGAGAGTATATTAAAAACTATTTCTGACAGCCATAAGGATGTTGCAGGGAAAACAGTAGAAGAATTCGCAAAAGAGGGACTGCGGGTTATTGGACTTGCTCATAAAAAGGGAAAAACAAAAGAGTATGAACTAATCGGATTAATCGGAATTTACGATGCACCTCGATTAGAAGCAAAAGTGGCTATTCAGGAAGCAAAAAAAGCCGGAATACGGGTAGTCATGGTAACAGGAGATAATCCGGTAACAGCCTTTGCTATTGCGCAAGAAATTGGGATGTTTGATGAAGGAGAAATAGTGGTAACCAGTGATGAGATTGCAGATCTTTCAGATGAAAAACTTATGGAACAGTTACCTCGAATTAGAGTTTTTGCCCGTATGAAGCCTGAAGATAAGCTCAGATTAGTGAGACTATATAAAAGATCCGGTTTGGTTGTGGCTGTTACTGGAGATGGAGTGAATGACTCTCTTGCGTTGTCTGAAGCAAATATTGGTGTTGCGATGGGCAAAGCCGGAACAGATGTTGCAAAAGAAGCTGCAGATATTATTATTACTGACGATAATTTATCAACAATCGTCAAGGCAGTTGAGCAAGGGAGAATGATTTTTGCAAATATTACTCGTGTTGTAGTCTATCTCGTAGCAGCAAATGCAGCGGAGTTTTTAACCGTGTTTATAGGTATTATGATTGGGCTACCAGTTCCACTGACCGCAACCCAAATTTTATGGATTAATCTTGTTTCTGATGGGCTTCCTGCTATGGCACTTGCCACAGATACTCGACATAAAAATGTGTTAAATCAAAAACCTCGAGACACAAAAGAACAAATTATCAACAAAACACGGGCGTTGTATATGGCTAAAATTGCAATTCCTTTTTCAATAATAATTCTGGCAATCTTTGCAGCACTTCTTCAGTATTTCTCACTTGAGCAAGCACGACTGATGATATTTACTATCTTTGTGATTGGAGAGCTTGTTATTGTATATATAGTCAGAGGAGGTATCAGACCGTGGAATAAATTACTACTTTTGTCAGTGCTCACCTCACTTGCTTTACAAGTTATTATCCTATCAAATCCATTCCTCAGATCAATTTTTTCTTAGACGCTTCAAAATTAGGAGTTGTTGATGAATAAATCTCCAATATCTTGCCGTTGGATTTTTTCTTCAAGGATTATAGTATCAACTACTTTTTTGGCAAGAGGTTTGGCTTCGTTAAAACTTCTTCCTCTTCCTATACCCAGTGCTATTCTTCCACCACTACTGACAGTTTTATTTTCTGCACGTTTTGTTCCTGCTTGGAAAAGAAATGAATGATCATCTAATTTTTGATCGAGTCCTTCAATAACTTTTCCAAGAATAGGTTCCTGGGGATATCCTTGCGATGCAACAACAATTCCGAGTGCAGACATTTTTTCTAAAAATCTTATTTGACCAGGTTCCAGAGTACCATTTCTAACAGAATCTGCTAATTCAACAATATCAAAATTAGGAGTAAGGAGTGTTGAAATAACCGGAAATTCAGGATCACCTCCACGGCAATTAAACTCAATTGTGTTTAGGTTACCTGAGGGTTCTATCATTAAACCAGCATACAAAATGCCTTGGTAGTTCATGCCTCTTTCCCGCATAGTCTGGACTATTGGGTACATAACCTCTTTCATAATTCTTCCTTGTAAATCAGGAGTGATTGTGGGAGATGGAGCAATAGCACCCATGCCTCCTGTATTAGGTCCGGTATCATTATCTCCTACCCTTTTATAATCTTGTGATGGGAGTAATGGAACAATATGTTCACCGTCTACTACTGCAATAAATGATACTTCTACTCCCTCTACTTTATCTTGAACAAGTAAGGGTTGACCTTGTTTGTAATTTTCTCCAAATGCTAGAGTCAATGCTTCAGAAACTTCTTCAAGTGAATCAGGAACAGTAACCCCTTTACCAGCACGGAGACCATTTTCTTTAATAACGATAGTATTGACACCTCGATTTTTTATATAGGCTAGTGTAGTTTGTTCATCATAAAACGCTTCTGTATAAGGATGTACAACTCCTGCTTCTCGCATAAGTTGTATTGCAAACCATTTATCAGATTCAATTCGTGCTTCTTCAGCAGTAGGGCCGAAAACATCAATTCCAACGGCATTCATTTGATCTCGTATACCTAGTGCAAGAGGTTCTTCAGGACCAACAATTACTAAATCAATATTTCTTGCTTGAGCATCTTCTACTTGTTTTCGGATATTAGTAGCTGAGATAGGAACATTAAATTCTTGAGTACCAGCGTTACCAGGGGAAATATCAACGTATGCAGTTTGTGGGGATTGTTTGGTTAACTCTAAGAGTGCATGTTCTCTAAAACCTGATCCAACTACTCTTATTCTTCTATCACCAGTAAATTCTGATGCATAGTTTGGTATTCGATTAGATTCTATCATTCTTGTTATGAAAGATTCTTTAGTACTTCAAATTGCTTTACGGGATCGGGATCTGAAAACAAAAAGCTAGTGGTGGCAAATCGAGTTGCTCCAGCCTGTTTTGCCAAAGGAAGTGTTGTGTCTGTAATTCCTCCATCTACTTCAATAGGAGCTGAGGTCTGGGCTCGTAATGCTTGTACTTTCTCTAGTCGATCGGGTAATAACGCAGGGCCTGAAAACCCCACACGATCAGATGTATAAATCAAAAATGAATCAACAGTATCAAGTGGGACTGAAATTGCATCCAGTGATGTGGGACCATCAAGCGCAAGCCCTGCTTCTCCATACTGTTTTGCTTTGGATAAGAACTCCTGTTGATTGTCCATCATCTCTATGTGTCCTAAAAATCGAGTAAATCCTGCCTTTGCAAACGGTTCAATGTACTCAATAGGGTTTTTAACCATCATATGGAGTTCAAGAGTAAGTTTTTCAGCAAATGGTGCAAATGGTGCGGGATCTAAAAACGTTGTGTTCTGTACAAATACTCCGTCGATAATATCTACATGGACACTATGAGCAAACGTCTGTGTTAGCAGTAGTTTTTGTTCTACAGCTTCCCATGTTTGTTCTAAAATACCAGGAAGAATTTCAATAGTGTGTGTCATGACTGCTCTATTTTGGAGATTTTATCGATTCTGCGAGTATGTGAATCTTTTGCTTCAAAATCAGTAGTTAAAAATGTATCTACAAGTGATTGAGCAGTTGTAGTATCAAGGTAGTCTGCTGCAAGTGCAAGCATAGTAATATCATCGTCTAGACGTGCTGATTTAACTTGTTCTTGTGTCATCCCTAATCCACATCGAATACCTTTCACTTTGTTGGCTGTAATACAGACGCCTACTCCTGATCCACATATGACAATTCCGCGATTATTTGAATCTTGCATCACTTCGTATGCTGCTTGAGAAGCAAAATCAGGATAATCATCAGCTTCATCTAACGTAGTGTTACCGGCGTCAACAACCTCATAGCCTTTATCGGTAAGTGTTTGTTTGAGTGTTTGTTTGAGCGCAAAACCTCGATGATCTGCTCCAAGTATTACTTTCATATCTTAGACCACATTGACGGTATTATATATCTCCAGTTTTTCTTTTACGACAGGTGTCACTGCGTGCATTGCCGCTTCCAAATATTTTGCCGGTGAGATTTCTTCAGGGTTTTGTTGTAAATATTCACGCAGACCTTTGGTATATGCATTGCGAAT
>DAOMRL010000022.1:7736-10028 GCA_035445865.1 Candidatus Levyibacteriota bacterium | reverse complement strand
CAATGGTGTTAGGTGATGCAGATTCTAGAGGTGGATTTTTTGCTACAATTACCAATTGGATTAGAAACTTATTTGGATCTAATTCCCAATCACAACAACAAATTATTACTTCTCAAGATACACAAATAAATACACAACAGGAGGCAGCTGCTACTGCAAGTAAAAAACAGTTACAGCTTGGTACCTTTACTATGGGCAAAGTAATCGAAAAAGTTTGCCCAACTGTTAAATTCAGATTTCAATAAAAGCTTGCAATACGAGTGTAAATATTATTACAATGGAATGATTATGGATCCAAATGTAATAACTCCAACACCATCATCTCCTGTTGCTCCAGTAGCTAACATTCCTCCACAACAGCCTAGCAGTTTTTCATTATTCCAAAAATACAAGAAATTTATGATTCTAGGAGGAGTAGTTGTGTTAATAGGAATACTAGGGATTGTTCTATTCACTTCATTAAAAGATCCAGCAGAGAAAGAATACCCCCCAGTACCTTCCGAAATGGATCAGATTATGGCAAAAGTTGGTGATATCCAGATATATAAAGATGATGTATGGCGTGCCGCACGTAAACAATATGCAGGAGATGCTATTGATCAAGAAGTCTTAATCTTGTTTTTAAATAAATTAATTGAACAGACGATTCTTGATATTGAAGCTAAGAAAATTGGAATTTCAGTCAGTGAAGATGAAATCAGTATCGCGTCAAATAATGCAACGTCAGAAACATTAAGAGAACAATTTAAATACCAGATATTAAGAAATAAACTTATGAGTGAACAGGTTGAAAGTGTTAGAGCCTATATGATTGGTTTTTGGGTACGTTCTCTTGATGATCCAGATCAACAGCCTATATTTGCACAACAACGTATTGATGGTGCTAAAGCACTTTCAGAAATTGAAGTAAAACTTAAAGCTGGAGAAAAACCAATTGAAGCTGCACGTACTGTGTATACACAATACGAAAGTCTTAAGCAAATCTGGGCATTTAATGGTTATTTGCTTGATAAGCCAAATGATGAACATGTTTACGAAGTTCCCGAGCAATTTACTTTTGATAAAGATGAGCTAGCAGCTTTAGATGATCCAGAGGTTTATGCAGTATTACAATCGATGCCTGTTGGAAGTGTGCGAAGAGTAATGAGGTCTAACGGTGCAGGCGGTGTTGTCATTAAATTAGAAGATAAAACTACTGGAGAATTTGCAGATTATGATACATTTCTTCAGACCAGAAAAAATGAACTCGTGACTATTTACTAGATTATATGAAAAAGATTAACTTATTAATTCCAGTTTTAGTGTTATTTTTTACAATTTTTTTTACAAAGAGTGCTTTTGCTGCCTGTGTAACAATTAATGTAGATTTTCCGGCTGATGGAAACTGGCCAGCAGGTCAAACGGCCAAGATATCATGTGTGGGGGATGATGGTACGGCAGGTTGTATTGGATCAACTGCAGAAATAAAGCCCGGAGAGAAAAAAACACTCACTCAGTGTACGTGTCCTGAAGATGGAGGACCTGCAGGAAGCGGATGTTTAGTAGTAGAATCAAAACCTTCTCAATGTACACAGCCAGAGGCAAAAAAATATGAAAACTATTGTAAATCAAATGGATATACAGTCAATGCTGTTTTAACTTCTAGCTGTCCTGCAGCTCCTACTCCATCTCCTGTATGTAACAATCCTTATTGTCAACACTGGCCTAAAAAGGATGGATCACCTGCAGATACATGTACCAAAAATGGAAAAACGTATTATAAAGCTTATAAAGAATGTACTGTAGATGGTAAGCCTGTAGATTATCCAGAGCAAGAATGTGGGTCGCTTCCAGCATGTGAAATTCCTGAAACTCCATCTAACACGCCAACACCTACAGTTCCGGGTGGTGGGCCTATGTGTAGTAGAGATTGTAGTACTGATGCAAAAGTTTGTGAACAGGCAACTGATGGGTGTACAGCATGTCTAGATGATGGTGCAGGGGGTAAGACATGTCAACCTCCTCCAGGTGGAGGACCTACTGCGACACCGCCAGGTAGTGGTCCTACTGCAACACCTCCAGGGAGTGGACCAACAGCAACACCACCAGCAAGTCCGCCGACAGCGACTCCTGTGCCACCTACACCAACGCCTGATTTTAATGAGGCAATGTGTAAATGTGATGGCATGACGGTGTCTCAAATCATTGCTGGTCAGCCTGCAGTATTTACAGCAACGGCAAAAGTAACAGGATCTGATGTAACCAAAGCAGAAGCCAAACAAATAGAATTTCTTTTATCAGCAGGTAATAACC
>DAOMRL010000022.1:7470-7693 GCA_035445865.1 Candidatus Levyibacteriota bacterium | reverse complement strand
CAGGCAATGCTACAGAGATGAAATATCAAGCGCAGTGGACTACCACTATTCCTGCAACAATTGAAAAGAATGTTGATTATGTTGCTCGTGCAACAATCAAATGTACTCGTAAAACAACTGTTCAGGCATATCCGTATACTTCAATGGTATTAGGTGAAACAGACTCTAAAGGTGGATTTTTTGCTACAATTACCAATTGGATTAGAAACTTATTTGGATCTAA
>DAOMRL010000022.1:0-7458 GCA_035445865.1 Candidatus Levyibacteriota bacterium | reverse complement strand
GATCAGGATGCTCAGATTGCTGTACAAGACAATTCTACATCATCTACAGCAAAAAATAATTTGCAGATTGGTACGTTTGAACGTGGTGTTGTAACATATAACCAATGTCCTGAAGTAAGATTTAGATTTCAGTAAATAAGTATTGTACTGTATGCTCCCCAAAAAAACTCATTATCACAAGCTCAAACATAAGCTGGCTAAAAGACATGAAGATGTTCGTAAAAAAGTGTGGGATAAACACGCAATACCCCTGGCCGATTTAGCAAATAATGCTAAACAAGTAGCAATGGGATCAATGGGGGGATTGATGCTCTTAACTTCTGCCCAGAGTAATATTACGCTTCCTGCTCCTGATCAGCAGGTTATTGAAGAAACGAGATCTATAGAACTGGATAAAAGTGTTTTCTTTCAATCAGATCTTGCTGAAATGTTGCCTGATGAAGTAAGACCGTTGACAAAAGAAGAAGAAACAAAAACTGGCGAATTGTTATCAGCACATTACGGAATACCTGTAGCTGCTGAGATTGATGGAAAAAGGCTTAACAGAAGTTATGGATATATTGGTGCAGAACAACATTTGGCAAGATATCCAGGAGATACTATGGAAAGCCATTTTAATAATCCTGATGATGCGGCAAAATATTGGTCATCTGGTATGGCTCCCGGACTTGGTGCATGGGGGTACTTTGTGCCGGCAGGACAACAACTGTCAGAAACAGATGTACAAAGAGAAAAATATTATCTTGCAGTCCAGACTTTTCTATCTCCTAACTTTAATCAAAGGATTCGAGAATATCGAGATTTTTATAAGTTCAGAAAAATGCTTGTAGTTAATCCAAATAATGGGAAAGCAGTAGTTGCTGTAATTGGTGACGCAGGTCCTGCACAATGGACAGGGAAAAGTTTGGGTGGGTCTCCTGAAGTCATGAAATATCTGGAGCGGGTTGATGGACGTGCAAAAGGACCGGTCCTCTATTTTTTTGTAGATGATCCTAATGATACAATTCCTTTAGGTCCGGTAGACGTTGCAGAACAAAAGTTAGTGAACAAAGAATAAAACTATGAAAAAAAAACAATTTTACTCACATATAGTTGATACGGATTCATTAACCCGTGCCTTATTGGAGTTGGGTTTGAAAGATGATGAGCATAAACATTTGGAGATACTTATAGAATCAACAATTCATCATGAAATTATTGATGCAATCCTTTCTGAGCTTTCTGAAGGAGATAAAAAAATTTTTCTTAAACATCTCTCTTCTGAAGATAACCACGAAAAGGTATGGGAATATCTGATGGATAAAGTTGACTCTGTAGAAGAAAAAATAAAAAGAGCAGCTGATGATTTGAAAAAAGAACTACACAAAGATATTGAAGAAACAAAGAAAAGTTAATACTTTCTTTCACATACTTCTCTTACAATAACCTATTATAATGCTTGCTATGGTAAAAAAGACCCGTGTCGGTATCATATTCGGAGGACGAAGTGCCGAACATGAGGTATCAATCCAATCTGCAAAAAATGTATATGATGCATTGGATAAAAGCAAATATGATCCTGTATTGATCGGTATCGACAGAACTGGAAAGTGGTACATCCAAGAATCGTCAATTTTTTCTCTCAAAGCATATCATGATGAAATAAAAAAGCTTAGTACAAAAAATGCAGAGCTTTCAATTACTCCGGGTGCCTCTGAATCTCATCTTATTGCATCAGATGTCCAAGATTTAGAAAGTCTTGATGTCATATTTCCTGTATTACATGGCACATATGGCGAAGATGGAACAATGCAGGGAATGTTAAAGCTTATGAATATTCCTTTTGTTGGAGCAGGTGTTTTAGGGTCTGCTGTGGGTATGGATAAAGATGTGATGAAAAAGCTCCTAACCGTACAAGGACTGCCGGTTGTTAGGTATATGGTAGCTTTGGATAGTGAAAAAGACTCTCTCACATATGAAATGGTTGCTGAAGTATTAGGAGAGACTGTTTTTATAAAACCGGCAAATATGGGATCTTCTGTTGGGGTAAGCAAGGTTAAAAATCAAAAAGAGTTTACAAAGGCACTTACTCATGCATTTGAATATGACAGAAAAGTTCTTATTGAAGAATATATACCTTGTGAAGAAGTAGAGTGTTCTGTCTTAGGAAATGATGCACCGATTGCATCTTTACCTGGTAGAATTATCCCTCAACATGAATTTTATTCATATGAGGCGAAATATATTGATGAAAATGGCGCAAAACTAGAAATTCCTGCTAATATACCTGAAGAAATTACAGCAAAAGTACAAGAGCTATCAGTACAAGTATTTAAAACATTGTATTGTGAGGGAATGGCTCGAGTAGATTTTTTTATACACAAAGATACACAAGAAGTATATGTAAACGAAATTAATACTATCCCGGGATTTACTAAAATTAGTATGTATCCGCAACTCTGGGAGGCAACTGGTATGTCATATACAGAGCTTGTGGACAGACTTATTCAGTTAGCAATTGAGAGATTTGAAAAAGAGCAAAAATTAAAAACTACAAGACACTAATTATTTTTGTCTTTATCAAAGTACGAGAGAATTGTTTCTATTCCCGGTGTAAGTATTGTTTCTGAATTAATTAAACTTTCAGGACTGAGTCTTTTGACCCCCCATAGCTTTCCATATTTTTCTCTATATTTTGGATTTTGAAACTTACTTAATGGCCATGTACGTGCTCCTACTTTTGTTTGTATAGGTTCTCCATTATCATTTTCATTTTTTTTGTTTCCAAGGAAATGAATTAATATTGGTTCATTTGAATCTGAATCATAATGAGAAAACCCGGCTAAGTGTAAGCTCCTAGAGTCAAGCAGATCAGTGGGTATATTACGACCAAAAAGAAATACATCACCTGTTTGTAATGTGCTTAGATCGCTGGTTGGTATATTGTGAAAAAGTGAATCGTCATCAAATATTTCTTTTGATAATATTTCTCGAGGGATTTGGAAACCGGTGACGGCTTGCAGATATTCCTGAAAAAACATTTGACAGTTTATGCCTTCTGTTAGATCTCCCGGGTGTCCTTCAGGGTATAACCATGGTCCTCTTTCATGGACATAAGGAATGTTTCCAAATCTTTGAATAACTTTTGATACTTCAGGTATAGGAATCTCTAGTTGGTTCATACAAAACTAACTTTTATCATATTTGTATCGTATGTTTCAAGGTTCATGATAAAATAGTAATATGAAAATCTCAGATAAAGCACACAAACACCTCTCTCAAGATCCTATTATGAAACAACTCATTGATACCTATGAGTTGCCCGGATGGTCGTATGACAAAAATCTTTTCTTAGAATTAGTTGAATCGATTATTGGACAGCAGTTATCAGTAAAGGCAGCAGACACTATTACTCGTCGTTTTAAGGAAGCTGTGGGTAGTGAAACTCCAACACCTGAGCAAATACTTGCCATTGATGATGACACTCTGCGTGCAGCTGGAAATTCTTACAGTAAAATTAAATACATTAAAGGAATCTGTGTGGCTGTTGTGAATAAAGAAATTGATTTTGAAAGTTTTAGAAACATGGAAGATGAAGAGGTAATTACTGAATTGATACAGTTAAAAGGTGTAGGAAGATGGACGGCAGAGATGTTTTTGATGTTTTCCTTTGGACGGGAAGATGTTTTCTCTCTTGGAGATTTGGGCCTTCGAAATGCAGTGGCAAGGTTGTACAATGTTGATCGAGATGATTTAAAAGCGATAGAAGAGATATCTATACAATGGAAGCCATATCGAAGTCTTGCATCTCGATATCTGTGGAAGAGCTTGGATAACACACCTAAGGAGTGATACAATACATCATATGGATAAAATTGATTTTGATACCTTTAAAAAAGTTGAGATGAAAGTTGGGCAGATTGTTGAGATAAGCCGAGTTGAGGGTGCAGATAAGCTGTATAAACTAAAAGTAGATGTAGCAGAAGAAGAACCACGACAAATAGTAACGGGGCTAGTGCCTTTTTATAAAGAGGAAGATTTATTAGATAAAAAACTCGGCGTAGTAAGTAACCTTAAACCCGCAAAATTTCGTGGTGAAGAATCAAACGGTATGTTACTTGCTGCTGGTAGTGAAGAAGGTGGATTCTCAATTCTTACCCTTGATCGTGAAGCTCCAATCGGCTCCATTGTGTCTTAACTCTTTATCTTGTGAAATATCTTCGTGAAAAAATGTCAGGATTTTGTCTAGCGAAGCGACCATATCAATTTTATGATTCAAATATATGGTGGAAAATGGGGTGCGACCGATCGACTATTATATTGATCCTTCTCCGGTAAGAAATCCTTTTTCTGAACATAATGGAAAAGCAGAAATTTATCCTTTGGGTATTGATGAAGATCCTGAATATGTAAATATTTTTGGGAAAGATGTTATAGAAAGAATAGAACATAGTGAGGGGATTGAAGAAACAGTATTGTTTTATGTATCAGAAACTTCGTTTGGAATACCTAATCCAAGTGGATATAGAGATAGTGAGTATATGGTAAAAGCAACATGTGTTAGTGATTCAAAAGGTCGTGAATCGTTATGTAAAATAGATTTCGGGAGTCCTATTGTAGAGTTAGAATTGAATCAAGAAACGTCTATTTTACTTGCAGCAGACTAATTTATTTTCTGATAAATACAATTGCATTTGGAATATTTCTTCCAGGTCCTACTTTATATCCTCCAGCCCAAAGAGCAGTACTTCCACCTGAATCTAAATTAAGTGCATTATCCATACCCATAGTCTCAAGTACTTTTGCCATCTCTGATGCAGAAACATTATGAACAACTCCAATATATACAATGTTTCCGCGGTTTGCGACAAAACTCCGAGATCCTTTGCCTTCACGTTTAACTTCTCCATCTCCTCCAAATACTGAACTACCTCCTGAAACAAGCAGAGGTTGATTTGCAATCATGCTGTCAATACCGGTATCCCGTCCCCAATCAAGAGATCTGCCGACAAATCGCACACCTCCTCCTTGGAATATAACAGCAGGAACCGTGCTATATACGTTATTATCAGAGTTAAAATATTTTTTATTTTTGTTCATAAGCAGTGTATCAAAGGAGTTTGTTTTTCCTGCGCATGACGGATAAGAAGCAGGGCAAAAATATGAGCCATTGATACCTGCATATCCCCCGTTTCGTGCAACATAGTCACCAAGTGCTAACACTGGACAATCGTTTGCACAATCACTTTCTGATGCAGTATCAACAATTACACGGGTACTTGCCAGATCTCCGGACACAATATCTACCATATACGTACCAACTGATGTCACAACCTGTTGGCGGGCATATCCTGATGCTGGAGGAGTTGATTTTTCTTGAACAGAGCTGGGGATAGTAAACTGTGTTGCGATAGTCTGTTTTTCTGCCTCAATTGCTTTATTAAGATCTGTAAGGGTTGCAGTAGCAGAAGTGTAGTTTTTCTGAGATAGTTGTTTGAGTGATTGTGCAAGCTGTTCTGAGAGTTTTGGGAAATTCTTATTGGTAACTCCTAGATCGAGTAACGACTCATATGATTTCACTGCTTGATCGTATGTTTTTTGGACGTTTTCAATTTCTTGTTTGTTTTGCTCATTAATTTTTACTTGATCCTGATTTTTAAATTCCTCAAGTTCTTTTTGAGTAGCAGCAAGCTGCTGTTTTAACTGTTGTTCTTGTCTGGATCGTTGGGCAATTTCTTCTTGAGAATCTTGTGTAACAAATGAAAGGGCAAGAGAGATAGTAAGTACAATTACACTGATGAATATTACCGCTATATATCGCACTATGCGTTGGTGTGGATGGACAGATTTTGGCATATAAAAGGTTCTTTGATTATAATCTGTTTTTTAAAAGAATCATAGTAATTGTGCTCAATTTGCATTTGTACATAAAATATGCGTATAGTGGTAGATACACAACTAACTTCTTTTGTAAGACTTCCTAATGAAAAAATTTCCCATATCACTGTTTATTTTTTTGGTGTGTTTGTTTTTTAGTGTAGTGTTTGTTGCTGCTGCACAAGAAACAGAATTTTTGTCTGTTAGTTCAAAACCATTTTCCTATTCATCTATTGCGCATCCACTGCGTATCCCTGTTATGAAACACATGAATTTTCCGGGAAGTGATATAGTTATCGAAGAAGTTTTACCAAAAGGAGAGCTGTATGATCGATATAGTGTGAGTTATTTTTCAGAACACAGAAAAATATATGGTGTCCTTGCGGTACCAAGACGTACAGCACCAATAAATGGATTTCCTGCTGTGCTTATGGCACATGTTCCTCCTGCCGAATATCAGGGAAGTACGGAATATACAGGACTTATCGATCTTCTTGCAAAAAACGGCTATGTAGTATTTATGCCGGACTTACGTGGTCATGGTAACTCTGAAGGAATTGCAGAAGGAGCATACTTTTCTCCTGTATATACTATAGATTTTTTAAATGCTTTTGCTTCACTGATACGACACGAAGATATAAATCCTGAAAAAATTGGAGTGTGGGGGCACTCAATGGGTGGACATATTATTCTCAGAAGCACAGTTATTGAAAAAAGGATACAGAGTGCAGTTATTTGGTCAGGAGCAGTAGGATCGTATGCTGATCTTTTGTATCACTGGAATAGTAACACCGTATGGAATTCATCTGTTGATCAAAATATCGTCAAACCTGCTCAATTAGTTGCTCAGTTTGGGTCATTTAATGACAACCCGCAGTTTTGGAGCGAAATTTCACCTACTTCATATATCCATGATATCTCTATACCGATACAGCTTCATCATTCACAATATGATCAGACGGTACCGGCAGAATTTTCACAAAAACTTGATAGATTGCTCAGACAAGAAAACAAACAGTCTGAACTCTATATATATTCGCACGTAAATCACGATATGGAAGGTCCAGATACGCCACTTGTTTTGTACAGAACATTGCATTTTTTCAACTCCACTTTACAATAGTAGTATGGGGAATGTAAAAAAGAAAAAAGTTGAGCCTGTCAATGATGAACCCACTGTTGAAAAAGTAGTAAGTTTCAAAAGGGTCGCGATTGCTTCAGTTATCTGTATTTTCATAACAGGAACTATTATTTGGTCACTATCTTTGGCAGCGCAGAAATTAGTTGATACAGGTACAGCACCTATTCAAAAGCAGGATCATACCCCCGCAAATGTGAGACTTCCACAAAAAGGTGATGCAGCCTATGTGATACAAGAGACAAAGAAAAATATTAATGAATTTTCTTGGGATCACTACACTGCAACCGGATCTGCTGCCCGTTCGGTCATTGATACACTTCAAAACTTGCAGCAATCTGAATTTGGTATTGAAGACTATTTCTGTAATATTTTTTGTAATTAACTGCGTGTTGTATAATGACTGATATGGATGACCTCAAAAAAAGAGCAGAGATGGTACTTGGGAAAATTGATATTCCTCA
>DAOMRL010000021.1:0-10682 GCA_035445865.1 Candidatus Levyibacteriota bacterium | reverse complement strand
GGCATTGTATCTGCTTTCGCAATAACTGTTAGCTTTTCAAGCTCAACTTCAATAGTACCGGTTGCCATTTCAGCATTTATATACCGCTCATCTCTTTTTTTAACAGTACCTTCAACAGTTACAACGTCAAGTGGATTAAGTGCAGCTATCTGATCTGCAAGCTCTTTTCCAAACCCACCAATTTGTAATAATCCTGTACGATCATGCAGATCAAAAAAAGCAATTTTTCCGTGACTTCGCACTGTTTGTACCGAACCGGAAAGGGAAACTTTCTCACCAATTTTTTCTAATGTATCAAAAATAAGTACACGTTTCATAAGTATTCAGATTATTGTATTCTAACTATAAATTCTTCTCTTGACAAGTGTTAGCTTGAGATGTAATATGGTAACTGTTGTGAATTATTCAGTACAGACAATTAATCATAAGTCTCCCGTCCGCAATATGGATTAGGAGATTTGTGTGTGTTATAACAGATCTCCCAATTCAAACAGAATGGGGGATTTTTTTTGGGGGAAAATATGAAAGAAAGATATAAACAACCACGTGTTAATAAACAATACTTAGAGATAGTCCGAGATCCAGATTTATTGGCGGTGGCAAAAGAAGAATCAATTGAGACATATAGAGAAGTATATGCTAAGTGCTATGAAATCATACCTGATGTATCTCAAAGAGAGCATCTCATCACCATGGCAGTTACCAGTATCGATAAGAAATGGCAACAAGCAATGGATAATTATGCCGAAAGTGAAATAGAGTGTACAGAAGGAAACCAGGAAGCATGTAAGATAAAGCCTAATCGTGAGATTGTACTGGGCATGTTTTTGCAAGTTGCTGATACAGAACGAAGAGAGATGGGAGCATTACCGTTTGTAGATAGTTCACGGTCAAAATCCTCACTCAATGCTGAGATAACACACCTCAATACATTTCCTACTCCATCACCGGAACCTATTACACTCATTGATCGGGCTGCAGATTAGTGCAAATCTTTAATTCTGAGAACTAGCTTGCTTCTTCCATTCCAAGTATCCAGTGATACTGTATAAAGAATATCTATTGTATCTCCTACTTTCCCATCAAAGTTTATTCCAAATCCGAAAGCAATTGCTTCTATAAACGTGCCTTTCTCTTCGAGCAAAAATTTTACATGTTTACCTTCTTTACCCAACATACGTATATCTTTGATCAAAACACTTTTTGCTACAAATGCTGGCTCTGCATTTGATTGCCCAAATGGAGCAAACTGTTGAATAGCTGTATATATTTCATGGTTTATAAGTGATATTGGTAACTGCATATCTGCTGTCATTACTCTCATAAGATGCTCATCTGATATATATTCTTCACTTTTTTCATACAATGCAGTTTTAAATGTCTCAATGTTTTCGGTCTTTATTGTAAATCCGGCAGCCATTTCATGTCCGCCTACCTGTACAAGATGGTCAGATACAGATCGCAGTACATCTACAATGTTTACTCCCTTAACAGATCTTGCAGACCCTTTTGAAACCCCATTGGACCCAACCGATATTACAATACTGGGACGATAATATGATTCTGTAAGTTTTGAAGCAATTAATCCAATAACACCTTGATTGTACTCTGAATCTGCAGCGACAATAATTTTTTTAAGATCTCCGTTTGCATAGTTAGATTTTGCATGATTAAAAAGATCTGTTGTAAGCGTTTGCCGATCACTGTTTGTCCCACCTAACTTTTTTGCCAGCAACTTTGCTCGCATAGTATCTACTGTACATATAAGTCGCAGACTATCCATAGCAGATGCAAGACGACCGGCAGCATTGAGTCGGGGAGCTATGATAAATCCAATATGATACACATCAAGTACATTTTTATCTATTTTCGCTTCCTCAAAAATTTCTAACAATCCTGCTCTCTCTGTTTTTGAAAGTGCTTCAAGTCCATACTTAACCAAAGCTCTATTCTCTGCCTGTAATGGCATACAATCTGCCACAGTTGCTAACGCTACAAGTTCTAAATGTCGATCATTATCAACTTTTCTTTGATTGGAAATTTCGCGTGAGAGCGCGTAGGATACTCCTGCTCCACAAACCTTTGTTGTATGAATAATGACATCAGCATCTGGTAATTTTTTACCTTTCATATGGTGATCAGTGACAATTACTGCAATACCTTTTTCTTTTGCATACTTTATTGCATCTAGAGCAGCAATTCCGTTATCTACTGTAATAATCAACTGTACATCCGGATATTTTTTTAAAACATTATCAATTCCAGTAATAGATAACCCATACCCTTCCTCAACCCGATCCGGAATATATGGAATTACTTTTTTGTATGAGTCATAGAGTGTTTCCCAGAGAATTGCTGAGGCACATACGCCGTCGACATCATAATCGCCATAAATTATGATTGTTTTTTCTGCTTCTTTTGTTTTTTCAATCAATGAGAGTGCTTTTTTTGATGCTGCTTCAGAAACACCTAATTTTTTTAGTGTAATATCGGATATATGAGGATGAAGAAATTGCTCAATCACCTCTTTAGTATCAAGTCCTCTATTTTTAAGCAGAATTGCAATAATAGTCTGTACATCTAGATTTAGAGAACTATTTTTTTTATTATCTGGTGAATGTAAAATGTCCCATCGTTTCATGATATACTATAAGAGAAAGTTTTCGTTTGTAAATTCTGTTTTCCAATAAATTACTCTTCTCTAATTTTATAATTGACAGGAAGCTAATTTAACAAACATACACAATATTATCATGAAACAAAAAATAGCACAAAAAGTAATCGATGTTTCAAAAAAATTAACAGAAAATAATTATTCTGTTCATCTCGTTGGGGGATGCGTAAGAAATATGATTATGAACATACCAGTAACAGATTGGGATATGGCAACCAATGCAACTCCTGAACAGATTCAAAACGTTTTTCCTGATTCATATTATGAAAATACCTATGGCACTGTCAAAATTCCTATGACTGATGAGAAAAAAGAATTTATTGAAGTCACTACATATCGTCAAGATTCTGAGTATTTTGATAATCGTCATCCTTCGTCTGTCATCTGGGGAAATAGCATTGAAGATGATCTGTCCCGCAGAGACTTTACCGTAAACGCAATTGCTATGAAGCTTTCAATGTTAAATAGTCAAATTTCTACATCACTAGTTGATCCACATAATGGACGTGAGGATATTAAGAGTAAAGTATTAAAAGCAGTTGGTGATCCCAATCAACGGTTTCAAGAAGATGCACTCAGACTCATGCGGGCCATACGTTTTGCAAGCCAATTGTCTTTTACCATTGAAGACAATACTTGGGAGGCAATAAAAAAATATAACTCACTTATTGAAAAAGTATCTTGGGAACGGATTAGAGATGAGTTGTTAAAAATACTTGCCTGCGACCAACCGGAAAAGGGGATACTCATGCTTGATGAAGCAGGTCTTTTACAATATATATTACCTGAGTTATTAAAAGGAAAAGGGATCTCACAGGAACGACCAGGAAGACATCATGTACATGATGTCTTTACTCACAATATATTAGCACTCAAACATACACCAGCAACAGATCCGATTGTTAGACTGGCCACACTTATTCATGATGTTGGGAAACCTGATGTAGCAACGAAAGATGATCGCGGACTGATTATTTTTCATAACCACGAAGTAAAAGGTGCACAAATTGCAAAAATAATTGCAGAAAGACTAAAGCTTTCAAAAAAACAAAAAGATAAAATATTCACACTTGTCAGATGGCATATGTTCTCAGTTGATGAAACAGTAACAGATCATGCCGTCAGAAAATTTTTACGTCGGGTAGGTGTTGAAAATGTTAGTGATATGATTGATCTGAGAATTGGTGACAGACTTGGGTCAGGGACTCAAACTGCAGAAAGCTGGAGACTTAAAAGATTTAAAGACATGATAGAACAGGAGCTTAATCCTCCATTTTCTATCAATGATCTGGCAATTGATGGTAATGATATCATGCAAGAACTCAAAATAAAGCCAGGAAGAAAAATAGGTGAGATGTTACAAACTCTTTTTGAAGAAGTAGACCAAGATCTCAAGTTAAATACAAAAGAGTATCTAATCAAACGTATCCATGAGCTCAACACTTAATTTTTATGCTTTTTAATTAATTTTTGTAAAGTCTCTTGCACGTCATAGGAATCGGTAATCAGTCTGAGATTTTGAATATCTTGTTCGTGTTTTTGTAGTTTTGGATCACCTCTGTGTTCACGTTTAGACAATTTATCAGCAAGTTCAATAACCGGACTTTGAATCTCAAAGCGTACCCCATTAAGCACTACTACTTTTGTATCAAAATCATGTTCTTCACTATACTTACCATCAGATTTAATTACAATTTTACTATCTGAAAATGGTTTTGTTGCAACACGAATATAATATGTTTCAGCTCCTATTTCACTGATTAAGAACTTGTGCCAATATTCATCTCTTCCATGATCTTCTATCATAAGATCGCTATATTGACCAGTTAAACATATTTCTGCAAGTAATACAGGGTTCAGAACATCAGTACCATATAATTGAATATCAACATCCTCGTGAGGACGTGTTATCAATCCAATTGCTCCGTCAACTGCATATCCTCCACTAATAATGGTTCTATATCCATGTTTTATAGACTCACGAGTAAGATGATCAATAAACTGCAGATGTCGCTTCACTGCTTGTTGTTCTTCATGACTTAATGGAGTCTTTTGAAATTGATGCATAGCACAAGTATACTCTATATTTGTTCATTTTCATGATTATATGATAAGATACATGATATGTTAGCAGAAAAAATACAAAACGATTTAAAAGATGCGATGCGGGCAAAGGATGAGCAAAAGCTCTCTATCATCCGTATGTTAAAAAGTGCAATTCAGTATTATGAAATTAATAAAGGTGGCGCAGGATATGCAGCAACAGATGAAGACATTGTAGATGTAATAGGAAAAGAAATAAAAAAACGCCGGGAATCAATTGAATTATACAACCAAGGCGGACGACCTGAGCTTGCTGAAAAAGAGCAAAAAGAATTAGAAGTACTTCAGACATATCTTCCTGAACAATTATCAGAAGACGAAGTTCGAAAACTTATTGATGAAGCGATCTCCCAAACAGGAGCAACTGAGATGAAAGATATGGGCAAAGTCATGGGAATGCTTGCACCACAAACAAAAGGAAAAGCAGATAGTAGCTTTGTCAGCACCCTTGTCCGCGAGAAACTTTCATGATCTCCCTTTATTACATTACTTCAAACATCGAAAAAATAACGGTTGCAAATAAATATCTTCACCCTCTTGGAATATCAGTTGAACAGAAAGACCTAGATTTTGATGAATTACAATCAGATAGCATAGAAGCTATTGCACAACATAAAGCAGAACAAGCATATTCAAAGCTTAAACATCCTGTTTTAGTTAATGATGCTGCTTGGTACATCTCATCGTTGAATGGATTTCCAGGCCCATTTATGAAACAAATAAATACGTGGTTTACAGAGCAAGATATTTTAAATCTTATGCATGACAAACCTAATCGAGATGTAATATATAAAGATGTTTTTTGCTATATGAATAAAGACGAAATTAAATTTTTTATAGGAGAGGTAAAAGGAAAAATTTTAAAACAACCACAAGGTACAGGGAAAACATCATGGACACTATTCTCTTTTTCCTCAACTGGTAAATCTATTGCTCAATGTTGGGAAGAAGGGATTGATCCCGTAGATGACTACAAAATCTGGCATGAAATTGCTCATCACTTCAAGAATAAGAATCTTGAATCATAAATCTTATTTCTTTATTTTTCTCTTCCTTTTTTGATCCCAATTGTTCCAAGTAACTAAAAGAGGCGAGGCATTAAAGATAGATGAAAATGTACCGGAAAGTACACCAATAAAGAGTGCAAAGATAAACCATCTCAATGCACCATCAGTGAATAATAATAACGTAAATAATACGAGAATGGTACTAATTGAAGTATTTAACGATCGATTTAATGTTTCAAGTAATGATGCATTTACCACTTCATCAAACGGTAATGGAACCTCCCTTTTGAGATTTTCTCGTATCCTATCAAATACCACAATTGAGTCGTGAACTGAAAAACCCATTACAGTCAACAGTGCAGTAATAAATAAGGCGTCAACCTCTACATGAAAAAGAACTCCTAAAATAGAGAATACTCCTACTACAAATATTACGTCATGCAATAACGCAACAACTGCAGCTGTCCCGTATTTCCATGAAGCAAGTGGTTTTGAAACTTCCCGAAATACATATGCAATGTATCCGGTAATCAACAACGATGCAATAACTACTGCAAGAAATGCTTTCTGTGTTGTTTCTGAGCCAATTGTCGCCCCAACTGTTTCAAAACTTAACTGTCTGACACCTATATCTTTTGATTTAACAACAGACAATGCCTCATCATTTTGCTGTTGAGAGATAGGCTCAGTACGGACAAGATACGTATTATCCCCTGTCTGTTGAATGGAGACTACTGGAATAACATTTTCTAATGTCTGTTGTAATTCTTGTTCACTCAACTCAGATACATTTCCAAGTTCTATGCGAGACCCACCAGTAAAATCAATTCCTAAGTGAAGCCCATTAAAAATAAACGAAATAATACCTGGCACCAACATTACTGCTGAGATGATATAAAATATTTTTCTGTGTTTTATAATATTCATATTTTTAAATTTATCTACCAAATGGCAAAAATCTCGGTATTTTTATTTTCCTTTCCACATTACCACCAAGGTTTGATTGATTTTTAATATTTCCCCCATCAAATACCCTTAGGAAATTTCTTGTTACAATAATGGCTGAAAACATTGATACAAAAATTCCAATTGCAAGTGTCAACGCAAATCCTCGAACAATTCCCGTTCCAAAATAAAATAAAATTAAACACGTAATAAGACTTGAAATATTTGAATCACGAATTGATGTCCAAGCCCTCTTAAATCCTTGCTCTATTGCCTGAGATTTTGTTTTACCTGCTCGCAATTCTTCTTTCATTCTCTCAAAAATCAAAATATTTGCATCAACTGCCATACCCACTGATAAAATAAATCCTGCTATTCCTGCAAGTGTTAATGTAACTGGAACAATCTTAAAAATGAATAAGACGATTAATGTGTATACCAGTAGTGCAAGACTTGCTAATAGCCCTTCTTTTTTATAGATAAGTACCATAAAGAAAACAACTGAGACAAGCCCTAATATTCCGGCAAAAAGGCTTTGTTGTAAGGATGCAATTCCTAAGGAGGGACCGACATTTGATTGAGCAACCAGTTCAAGAGGGACAGGCAATGCACCAGCATTTAATGCAATAGATAGTGTCTTTGCTTGTTCTGTTGTGTATCCTCCTGTGATGGACGCCTGACCATTGGGGATCTCTGACTGTACTACAGGTGCCTGAATAACTTCATTATCAAGCACAATAAGTACCGGATTGCCGACATTTCTTTTCGTTATATCTGCAAAAAATTTTGTTCCTTGTGGAGTAAAATTTAATACCACTTCTGTCGCTCCATTTTGCGGATTAAATCCAACAGTAGCTGCTTCTAAATCTTTACCGGTAAGTTGTGTCTGTACAGGCTTTTTTCCATTAAGAAAAAACGTTGCTCCAAGCGGATATGCAGACGATGTTGCATCTTCTGCAGAAAGATCTTCTTGGGATGGTTCCCAAAAAGAAAGTTGCGCTGTTTTTCCAATGAGATCTATTGCTTGATTTACATCTGTAACTCCGGGCAACTCAACCACAATTCTAGACTCATTTCCTGTCTTGATTGTCTGGATGACTGACTCTGAGACACCAAAAACATTGATACGTTGATCAATAATACTGCGTGTTGATTCAAGCGCATTTTCTCGATTTACATCTGAAATATCATCCATTTTGAGATCATATGTCAGTCGAGCTCCGCCTTGGAGATCAAGTCCTAATTTATATGGCTGGATTACTGGAATCTCAATAGGTGCCTGTTGCTGTGTAGGATCTGAAAGAAATGGAATATGAGACCGATCTATAGAAGCTGTGTATTGTATTGGTAAATTAAGCACCAATAGGATAAGCGAAAAAAAGAAAATAAGGCCAACAAATATTCGTGAATGTTTCATACATTAGATAAGCAGACTTTCCTCATCTCCGATGAGCATTACACGAGTACCGTGAATGATTGAAGCAATAAAAGGATCTTGTCTTTTTTTCCGAAAATCAAATTCCTCTTCTGTCATAACAGTATAATTAATTTCGTGTTTTAATCGTGCTTCCTCTTTTTTAACAAGCAAGGTAAGTTCAGGTAATACAACTGTCCCAACCATAAGTAAATCGACCTCTTCCGGATTTTGACGTATTCCTCTGACAAATCTTCCCGATAACATCGCAAATTTAATTTTTCCAAGCTTTACCTTATTTTTGATAATATCAGCCCCTACTCCTCTACTTTTACTCATAAGTTTTATGAGGTCATAATAAAATGGATAATTCTTATCAGGGTAATAATATACTCTATTCGCTCGAGGTTCTTTTTTGAGCACACCTTTTTTCTCTAAAAATATTAATTCTCGTCTAACTGCGTTGATTTCTTCCTCAACACGTCTGACAATTTCTCTTACATGAAACATCTCTTCAGGAGATTCGAAGAAAGAATGTAAAACTTTTACTCTGGTTTTGGAGGTTATAAGATCTTCAAACATACCACTATCTCAATATTGCCTATTATATGCATTTGTGTAGAGTTTGTCGAGTACTAATTTACCTCAACTGTAGTATCAGGAGAAACAACCGAGAACCATATTTGACCTCTATTCAACGCAATCTCTTTACCTGCCGTATCAGTCAATAAAAGTTTTGCCGTACGGGTTTTTTTATTCCATTTTGCTTTAATTTCTTTACCATCCATAAACACACTTGCATTCCCTGTGCCGATAGTACCATACAACATATGTAAGTTGCCTGGATATCCATCATTTGCCTTACTTTCTGTCATAAATAATACAACAACATTTTTTGGTGCAAGCTGTTTTTCTGTATTAAGATCTGTGTGAGCTTTACCACCATTTGACCGAAGATACGTATTTGTGTTTTTGTCATATTTGTACTGAACATTAAAATCTTTATACCCATCCCAAAAGTCAAATGTAACCGTTTGTGCAGCAGGGCGACTATTCACCTGTGCATCGTCTTTAAAGGTATAACTTTGGAAATTTTTATCCCATTTATTACCATCAGCATCTACATTGGTAAGTTCACGCTGTTCTTTGGCAAAATCCCATAACTTCGTTGTACCGGTATACATAGTATGTTCAATTGCTCTGTTTGGCAATCTGTCTTCATATCGGCATAAAATCGGACACGGAACTCCAAATTGATCAAGATCATTGTATCTGCCCCACCCATATTTTCTGATCTGACCTAATGCATCTGCTTTTGCTCCATTTGCACACCCTGATCCAGTTGAAGGATCACAGTTTGCACCTCCTACATGCGTATAAAGTGGATAATCACCGTATTCAGAGATAAAATCAAGGAAATAGGTACGTGCAGAACGTACAGGACCTACAAATTCAGCATCCTGACAGTGATATACAGCCAAAAAGCGTGTAATACCACCCTCTGCTACTGCTTCGTAAATTACATCTGCAAATGATATTCCTGATTGCGGACGAGCATCAGTAGAATTTTCTACCATAATTCCAAGCGGACGATGTTCTTGCCACCATTTTTCCTGCTGTTTTGAATAAAGTGCTCCATTGAGCGGACAGGGTTGAGTTTTAGGAAGAGAGTCATCAAATGTCACATTACCGTCAGCATCCCGTGTTGCATCGGGTACTGGTGCTTGAAGTATTTTTCCACCTAATACATTTGCAAAAAGAAAATATGATGACACTGAAGATAGTGCGTACAGAAGTATACCGATAATAACAATTTTTTTAGTATTCATATTTGACTAAATTGTTCGAGCTGCTTGAAGTGCTTTTTCCTCTTCAGCAGACAAGGTGTGCTCTGTTGATTTACCGTTTTTAACACCTTTTGCATACCACCTGGTTCCTGACCGTGTGTGATAACTTGATACAATTACTCCTGTATTGTGTGCATCAACAAGAGCAAGTATAAAGCTTTGATCTCCCCCCGTATCTTTAAACGGGTTAAATCGTAACAACCCTACTTTTTGGATGTGAAACGATACATCTTTTTTAAGTGTAGCATACTCTGTTACTATTCGGTCAATATCTTTTTTGTTTTCTTTTTCTGCGCGCAATACCTCATCAATCAGAGCCACAAGTGACTGTTTTTCTCCTTTTTTTGAGATACGAGAGAAATAGAGGTAAAATCGCAAAAAAAACACTGTCACGATGAGTAACCAGAGTGTGAGAACAATGATCGCTACAAGTTCTGGCCTCAAAATCATAGGTGCAAAATTTATTTTAGCCTCTTGACAGCCACTCTGTCAATATGATACTTTTTCACTCATGAGCACAAAGAGAAAAACTCTGAAACAAAAGAGGATGAGTGATTTGCGCAGAGCTAATCCAACCCCAGATATGAATACCTCAACAATTGCTCAAACTACTCCGACATACTCATTTGTCACTTCTCAAACAAAGCCCCAATCTTCATTATCTTCTCAACATATGACAATGTTTTCTTACA
>DAOMRL010000020.1:0-11004 GCA_035445865.1 Candidatus Levyibacteriota bacterium | reverse complement strand
AATCTGTAAACTGCTCGATGACTGCAATTAAAAATGACTCTGGCAAAACAGAATATGCAGCGATAGTATTGTCTGTAAAAGAAGAAAAAGGTTCTGATTTTGTGACTATTACTCACTTCCCTACAAAAAAGCGCGCTTTTTACACAATGCCTGATCCTAAAGATCCTGAATATAGTCTGTCATATGACTTGCTTTTTAAAGGGCTTGAGATCTTGAGCGGAAGCTAACGTATTAATACATATAAAGAGTTGGTAGAAGCGATGAAGAAAAAAGATGTAGATCCTAAAAATTTTGGTATGTACCTGATGGCATTTAAATACGGTATGCCCCCTGAGGGAGGCTTTTCATTTGGTCTTGAAAGACTTACAATGAAATTACTCGATCTGGGAAATGTCCGAGAAGCGTCACTTTTCCCGCGAGATATGGAGCGTATTGATGAAAGACTCTCAAAAAAAGAAAGTGCCCCCAAAAAAGCAAAAAACTAAATCCCAAAAGATTGTCACACAGACATTGAGTAAAAGCAGTATCTTTTTGTCTCTGTTGAAAAAGCAGTTTGTAATACTGATTGTCGTTGTAACGGCAATAAATCTAATACTCGGAATTATCATTGTATACTTAATCGGAAAAGTAGAACAAGCAGCCTTGCGTACTCAGTATTCGGAATTACAAGTTCCGGATCTGCCTATTTTTTCCTCCTCTACGGATATTTCAGTCAGCGCAGATTCTCTGATGGTCTTTGAAAAAGATTCTCGTACCGTAGTGTTTCAAAAAAGAGGATCGTTGCGTTTTACGCCTGCATCAACGACAAAAATTATGACTGCATTAGTTGCTCTGGAACAATACAACACTGATCAATATCTCACGGCTTTTGGAGTATCAAGTGTAAAAGGATCAAAAATGGGATTGGTTGAAGGTGAAGAAATAAAAGTAATCGATTTGTTATATGGTTTGATGCTTCCATCAGGCAATGATGCTGCATATGTATTTGCGGCCAACTATCCGGGTGGACACAATGCATTTGTGAAGCGGATGAATGAAAAAGCTCAAGAAATGAAACTATACAATACAGTTTTTTATGATCCAGCAGGGTTGGAGGATAAAAATTACACCACAGCCTTTGATCTTGCTCGACTTGCGGTAGTAGCGCTTCAAAATGAGACGTTAAAAAAAGTAGTGGACACTCGATATATCACAGTCTATGATAGAACATTTACTTATGAACATAGATTGGAAAATCTCAATAGATTGTTAAATACTCCAGGGGTTTTTGGTGTAAAAACTGGCTATACAGATGAAGCAGGACAAGTATTGGTTACTTCTATGGAATCAAATGGAAAAACATACATTATAGTAGTGTTAAAAAGTGATGACAGATTTTCTGATACAGAAAAAATATTAGAAGAAGTTATACGCAAAATTCAGTTAGAAACATTTTGATTTGGAGAAACATACTCGCCTATTGCATGTACATATGCAATAAAATCTTTCCCTTTAAAAATAAAAATCGGCATGATGTATTCAGGTGCTGTTTGAGGAATAAAATATCCAAGCGTCATTTCTGTAATACTCATTGCAGTATCTTTGCTTGTACTGAGAATGTATGCATTTCCGTTTTGTAAATCTTCAAATGCCTGTTCTGATGTTTTGAGTGGATAGGTACTAAAGTCAGTAGTATCTACTTGATAGTTTTTGTAATTTCCTCTGACAAACTGTATTAATCTGCCCCCCGCTTTTATGAGAAACGATTGGTTTGTTGTATCAGTAGTTTGATAATAAATAGGAAGAGTCTCAATTGTTTGTGGTTTGTCTGTTCGAAAAATAAATGGATCGACTGTTACGTTTATTTGATTGTAGTTGATGAGAGCAAGATATGCTTTACTCGGATCTTTTTCAGGAATAAGATTAACTCCGTCTGACTGGAAATAGGTAATAGTAGGATTTTGCTGATCAATTCCTAAGAGTGAAGCGTTAAAATCTTGGATAAATGAAAAAACTTGAGTATTAATATTTGATATTGAGCTGAATGTATAATCTTGTTTTTCCAGTCCAATTCCTGAGGAAAATTGAAAGTTTTTTGACTGTATATTGTATATAATTGATCCTCCTGTAGCATTATTCCAGCGATATTCTCCTGGAGTAACTACTGTTTCTCCTGATATATATCCTTTGAGTCGTACTGTTTCTCGCGCTTTTTGAAGTGCTAACAAGTCAGATTCTGGCTGAAGCGCTTTATATACTCGTAAACGGTCAGGAACCGTGGGAAGAGAGCCTGTTATGGTATTGATATGATAACTATATACGGGTTTTGAAGATTGTATAGGTAAATTACTGATCAGTGGTCCATATTTCATACCTGGTGGAGGAACAACAGGTGGGTTAATAATACCAATGATAAATCGAACAACGTGAAATGAAACAAATAAAAATAAAATCACGACAGATCCAATTGCTGCAAATTTGCTGATCAGGCGTGTTTCACGTGTTATTTCTGCGAGGCTTCTCATATGTATTGCTCCGTTTCAATTTCTAAGTAGTCGGTAGCTATATTGAGTATAGGGTAAGATTAAGGTAAAATTCAAGGAATGACACAAGAAAAATCAACAGTACGAACACGCATTGCTCCAAGCCCGACAGGATTTCCGCATATTGGAACGGTATACCAAGCATTATTTAATTTTTCCTTTGCTCGTAGACATAATGGGCAGTTTATGGTCAGGATTGAAGATACAGACCAAGCGCGCTTTGTAGAAGGCGCAGAGGATGTCATATTTAAAACACTTGATTGGTTTGGTTTAACAGAAGACGAATCACCTCGTAAAAGTGGTCCATATGATCCGTACCGCCAATCTGAAAGACTTTCTACCTACCAGGAACATGCACAAGAGTTAATTAAAAAAGGAGGCGCATATTATTGTTTTTGTACAAAAGAAAGACTTGATCAAATGCGCAAACAACTGCAGGTAGAAAAAAAACCATTACGGTATGATAGGCATTGCCGTGATTTATCAGCAGAAGAAGTCTCCAAAAAACTTGATGAAGGTGTTCCGTATGTGATTAGGCTCAAAGTACCTGATAATACTCAAATAGTCGTAAAAGATGAGATACGGGGTGAAGTTACTTTTAATTCAGCAGAAATTGACGAACAAGTATTGCTCAAATCAGATGGATTTCCAACATATCATTTAGGTGTTGTTGTAGATGATTATCTTATGAAGATTACTCATGTGGTGAGAGGTGAAGAATGGCTTACATCTGCGCCCAAACACGTATTGTTATATGACTATTTTGGTTGGGAAAAGCCACTCTTTTTTCATACTCCCGTTCTTCGTAATCCGGATAAATCAAAACTTTCCAAACGCCATGGACATACCAATGTAAGCTGGTACAAAGAAGCAGGGTATTTACCTGAAGCAATTCTGAATTACCTTGCGTTGATGGGGTGGAGTCATCCGGAAGAAAAAGAGATTTTTTCACTCAATGAATTTATTTCTTTGTTTGATTTATCAGATATGAAAGCAGTTGGTCCTATTTTTGATCTCACAAAACTCACATGGATGAATGGCATGTATATTCGTGAAATGGACGATACTGTACTCAAAAAGCGGTTGATAGATTTTGACCCAAAAATAGGTACAGTTGAAGAACACATTATTGACTCATTTGTGTCTATTGCTAAATCACGAATAAAAACTCTTGCAGAATTTATGCCACAAGTACTTCCTTTTATTCAAAAGCAAACACTAGAGCTAACACATGAAGAAAAAACAAACAGAATTGCGTTAAAAGCACAGCTTGAATCTCGTGATGAGTGGAATACCGATACTATTTTATCGGTATTACGAGACTTTATTACAAAAACCCCTGGTATTAATTTTAAATATCTGTATAAAATAGTGATAGGAGCAAACCAAGGACTTCCGCTTGTCGATGCTTTTGTCATAATTGGAAAAGAGAAAACACTTGAGCTGTTAGGGTAAAACATGGATATTAAAAAAACACTTCGATCGTTTCGGTATGCATGGCATGGATTTGTGCATATCTGGCAACAACACCAAAATATCAGATTTCATATGTTGATGGCAGTTATTGCGATTGTACTTTCATATGTACTCAAAATTTCATATGTTGAATATTTATTTGTGCTTATTACTATTTTCTTTGTGATTATTTCAGAAATGATGAATACCGCAATTGAAGAAATGACAAATCTTATTACAACAGATCATAAAAAAGAAGCAAAGATTGCAAAAGATGTGGCAGCAGCTGCAGTCTTTTTGTCTGCAGCATTTTCACTCATCGTTGGAGCTATTATTTTCCTCCCTAGGATTTTTTCGTTATTTTAATTTTCTTCTCGTGTAGTGCCTCGTGCAGATGTGAGCGCAAGAATTCTTGATAACTCTGTTGCTAATTTTTTTGCATGATCACGGCTCATGCCGATACGTGTTACAACATGGAATTGATCAGTTGGTCCTACTTTTTGACATACGTCAAGTGTAGTACCATCTTCATTCACATTGATATAAATCATGTCAGTATACAAAATCTTTGTGTGTTCTGGATTTAAATTGATTGATGTATTTTGTTGTACTTGTTTGTCAGCCATAAGAAATCACCCCATTTCTCAAATTAATTAGACGATAAACGAGAAGCTATTTTGATTGTTCGTTCTAAAAGCTTTTTAATTTGAGATAGTCCTTTTTCATCAGTAAAATTTCCTTGTGTATCAAGTTTTTTATCAGTTTGTCGGATAAGTACTTCAGGGTAAGGTATGACATAGGCATTGAGTGCTGCTAACGCTACTCGTAGGTGCTCCTGTGCGCGAATTGTGCCACCCATACCGTCAGTTGCTCCCATAAGAGCCACTACTTTTTGTCCAAGTGAATTTTTTCCTCTGGATGCCCAGTCAATAGCATTTTTAAGACCTCCAGGAATAGAGTGATTATATTCAGGGGTTGCGATCATAATGATATCGGCATTTTCTATGGCTGTTTTAAACTGCATAACATTTTCAGGCATACCGGCATCTTGGATATCCTGATCATAGACAGGGAGTGCAAGTGTTTTAAGGTCTAACTCTGTGTATTCAATTGTAGGATCTATTTCTTTTAAAATTTTTTCGCCTGCAAGGAGGATTTTTTTGTTAAGAGATTCTATTCGAAGGCTACCTGCAATACCAACAAATTTCATGTAAATCTATTATACCAGAAGAAAGCTAGGTAACAGAGAAGAGGTGTGAAGCTATCCAACCCTTGAGGTTGGAAGTTACTGTGAATAAAATGCATGTAGAAAGAATAAATTTGATATAATATCCCAAACTCTGAGTACTAAAATTAATAGCTATTTTACTTACTATAGAGTGTGCATTAATAACTTTCGTTGTAAACTAGGTTGTGAGAAAGGAGTACTTGAGATCGTTCGAGTACAATGACTCACAGTCTAGGAGGAAGATCGTGACTACAGAAGAAATCAGTAGGAAGTTACTTCCTGTTCTACAGTTGCAAGAGCCTGAAAGGACCAACGCACTTGAAACTTTGCTGAAGTCACTGAATAACGATGGCTTGTCGCGATTGTTTGACATGATTGAAGCAGAGGCTGATCGAAGAGATCAGGAATTGTTGCGTCCTGTCCCGCAACCAGGAGAAGATCCTATTCTTGACAAGGCATTTGCATCACATCAAGGATGCTTTGTTGCCCAGATTCAACCACTTAGCCCAGAAAGGCTAAATGATCCTGCAACATTGCAGGAAATGAGAGATCGTTTTTTGAGTAAGGCGATCAGACATGGATACAGTGATGCAAACGCTGAAACTTGGGCAGACACTGCCCTAGCATCGTTTGTGAACTTCTTGAAAGATGAGAGATCGTTTTTTGAGTAAGGCAATCAGACATGGATACAGTAATGCAAATGCTGAAACTTGGGCAGATACTGCTCTAGCAGCGTTTGTAAGCTACTTGAAAGAAAGGTAACCTCTCTGGCATCAATATCAGGGGCCTTCGGGCCCCTTCACTTTATATACATTAGGAAATTTACAAGTTTATGATTAAACCCTTGACGCTTTACCCTATCCTATTCAAACTTACCGAGGAATTCATTGATATCACAGTAGGCAACACCTACTACCTTGTCTGCACCGCCGTAATACACAAGTAAGTTATTATCTTTTATCACTGCTCCGCAAGGAAATACTACATTTGGTACCCATCCATCACGTTCATAGTCTTCCACTGGTTCAAGAATCGGATCGTCGATACGACTTATGATTTTAGTCGGGTCATTGAGATCTAAGAGTAGTGCTCCTAGTCTGTATGAATTATCATGACTTGAGATACCATGATACATAAATATCCATCCTTGTTCTGTCTCAATCGGAGGACCTGCAATACCGATTTTGAGATCATCCCATTTTCCTTCACGAGCGGAAAGCCATGGAAATCCTTGAATATATGTATCATGTGGAAATGCGAGACTATCAACAAAATCTATCCAAATTCTTTTATCAATTCGGTGATAGACCATATATTTACCATTTATTTTCTTAGGTAAAATTGCACAGTCTTTATCATCAATACCTGGTGGTGAAATAAGAATTGGTTGTGCCCAATTATGCCACTTTTTCTCTAAAAAGTCTTCAATAGCGATTGAAGAAAGTCCTACTCTTGGAGGATTGTGGCCATCATACGCTGTATACGTGTTATACACTCGGCCATCTATAAAGGTTAATCTTCCATCTTCACACCCGTTATTTCTATTATCATCGCTTAACTCAAAGTCAGCGCGAGGAATATATATAGGATCAGGAAGTCTTTCATCAATAGTAAAGCCGTCTTTGGAAGTTGCATAACCCATCGTTGAAACGTCTGTTTCTGACCAGCCACGATAGACAATGTGAACAGTATCATCAACGAGTAAGGCTGTTGGATTAAAAGCAGCTTTTCGTTCCCATTCATGTTCTTCAATTGGGAGCAGTATTGGGTTTTTATCATATCGTTTGAGATACGCGTTAGCATTGGAGATAATTTTTGGTTTGGCGCTTTCAATGATCTCTTCTAGTAATTCAGAAAGACTGCAGGAGGCTACACATACCCGTGTATCTGCCCCTCCATAATAAATACTTAGTGTATCGTCTTCTATTAATGCTCCCGACGGAAAAACGATATTTGGAACGATGCCATATAGTTCATATTCTTCGCGAGGTACAATCAATGGTGAATTTGTGCGCCCAATAATTTTTTGAGGGTTAGCCAGATCAAGCAGTACTGCTTCAATACCAAAAATAGGGTGTTTGGAAAAATAGTTGCGGATATGTGAGTAAATAAGTAACCATCCTTTGTCTGTCTTGATCGGAGGAGCTCCAATTTCTACATGATCTTCATCACTTCTTTTTAAATTAAGTGCATGATCAGGCAGTGTTTCATACCAGTTATTCCAATATTCTTCTTTTGCAATTTCTTCTTCTGAGTCAAAGTAGGCAATGGATATTTGTGATGGAGGACGGTCAGTATTGGCTGTGAGCATCATAGCAATTTTCCCGTTAATTCTGTCAGGAAAAAGACACGCTGCTTTTGCATTAAAAGGAGTAATAAGTTTTCTATCTGATATTTTCTGAAAATCTGTCGTTGTTGCCAGTGCCACTTTTATTCCGTCCGGACCGAATGGAAAAGTAGAGAGAGCAGTATAAAAAATATAATATTTTCCTTCAAAGTACGTAATACGAGGGTCTTCACACCCATATATTTCCCATGGGTATTCAGGTCCTAACAGCTGTTTTCTGTTTTCCCAGTGTTTGCCGTCTTTACTGGTAGCATATCCTACTGTTGAGAGTTGTAATACGTCTTTTCCTACCCAAGATTCTTTAGAAAGTGCTCGATATACGATGTGATACATATCATCTTGTTTGACAACACTTCCGTTAAAAGTAGCAAGATTTTCCCAAGGGGTATGGATATCAGGTGTAATAATTGGGTTGTTTTCGTACCGGTCTGCTAAAATCATACGTAATTTGCCGTGATGGTGATTGGCTGTAATACAATTTCTTCTTGGTGTTTGAGATGGAATAAAAATTCTTCTAAATCTGCTGTCGCAACACACACATAGCTATCAGCCCCACCGTAATAAACAAAGAGTGTATCATCTTTGATTACTGCTCCGCAAGGGTAGGCAACACCTGCTTTAAATCCGTGATTTTCATACCATTCAGTTGGTGCAAGGATTGGTTTTTGAGTTCGATATAACACTTTTGTAGGATCGTCAAGATCAAGCAACATTGCACCCATTTTGTATTGTGAGTCGTTTTTATCATCAACTGCGTGGTAGATAAGTAACCAGCCGTCTTTTGTTTTCATTGGAGGAGGACCTGCACCTACTTTACGGCTGTCCCATCCAAAGTCTGTAGGTGAAATCTTATGTTCACCTTGTAGGTATTGGGTTCCATCAAAATCCAGACTGTCAACAAAATCAATCAAAATATGAGGAAAAATACGGTGAAATATAACGTATTTATCATTTATCTTTTCAGGGAGGATACACGCATTTTTATCTACTACCCCGGGCTTTGAAATAATAACAGGAGTTTTCCATGCTTCCCAGTTTTGAGCATGGAAATCATCTTCATGGATAGAAGAAAGTGCTACACGAGGAGGGTTCATGCCATCGTAAGCAACATATATGAGATAAAATTTATTATCAATCAGAGTAAGTCTAGGGTCTTCACACCCACCATATCCGCCACCTGACATAAATTTCTCCATACTATCTACTGTGGTACCTCCACTCCATTCAAAATCCTCGCGAGGTACATACATAGGTTCTTCCGGACGGGTATCAAAGTGGATACCGTCATCACTTGCTGCATACCCAACTACCGATAATCCTGAGTCACCAATTGCACGATATGCAAGATGTACTTTCCCTTTTTCATAGACAGCAGCCGGATTCATAGTTGCCTGAGATTCCCATGGCAAATGTACGCGGGAGGTCAAAATTGGATTTTTATGATGTTTTTCAAGGGTAGGGTATATTCCTTGATTTACTATCTCAATTTGCCGTTTAAGATTAAAGTTAATGGCAAATATTCCGTCTTTGCCAAAACTCCAGTATGAGTATAAAGAGTCATTAAATTGGATAATACCAACTGGTTGAACAGATGTTTTTTTCCAATCCCGAGTTTGTTCCCAGAGTGGTTCTTCTGCACGCCATAAAACGGTACTTGGATCACGACTGTCTAATATAGCAGCTCCGATTAAATATCGCTTTTCTTTTAATACATAATACAACAGTAAAATTCCTTCTGAAGTTTTAAATACTCCACCTATCTCAAGATCAGTATTATCAAAATGTTTAGGTCGTGGAGCAAGTACTGGAATAGACTGTGTTTCCCAAGTAGCAAGATCTTGAGATGTAGCAAGAGAGATATTTGTTTCTCCGTAATACATGACATATTTTTTGTCATGCATAAAATTAGGCACAACCATGCCAGTCTGTGCAATATTTTGAATTTCCCCTATTTTTGTCCAACGTAACAAATCTCGGCTTGCAGCTGTGCAGATGGCATTTGTTTTGCCATTTTTGTATTTATATGTGACATAGTACCAATCATCCAGTTTTGAAACACGGAAATTGGAGCATTTTAAGGGGTCTTCATATTCTCCTGTTTCTTTGACAATTACCGGATTTTTTTTAAATTCCTCAAACGTGAGTCCGTCTGTGCTGTGCGCAAGTGAGAATGCAGTCTTGTTATTTTGTGATGTTGTAAAAAATAAAAAGGCTGCGTTATCTTTTTCACTAACGCCAATGTATCTTCGTTTAATAGAAGTAGTCAAAATACTCATGATAAAGGGGTATCATATATAAGTATGTAAGAGTTAGATACGAAAATCAATGGGTAATACTATACCCAAGCAGATCATCACTGAAAAAAAGTCTAAAAAACGGTAATATATACAGTGAATACATCTTTTCTATGAATGACTTTAATACTCCCATGATGAAGCAGTACAAAAAGATTAAATCTCAGTATGAGGATTGTCTACTTTTTTATCGAATGGGTGATTTTTATGAACTCTTTTTAGACGATGCACATATAGGCAGTCAGGTACTCAATATTACTCTAACCGGAAAATCAAACGGAAAAAATGGCCGAATCCCTATGGCAGGTGTGCCGTATCACGCAGTAGATACATATCTTGCAAAGTTAGTAAAAGCAGGATATAAAGTAGCAATTTGTGAGCAACTATCTCCACCCAATAAAAAAGGACTTGTTGAGCGGGATGTGGTACGTGTTGTGACCCCTGGTACTGTACTGGATGAAAAAATATTAGGGAAAAAGGAAAATAATCACATCATAAGTTTTGATGTACAAAATGATCGTATTGCAATTTCATATGCAGATATTTCTACCGGTTTTTTCGGTACCTATGAAAAACAGTATAGTGATCTTACTCAGACGGTTCAGGATGAGTTATCTAAATTGTCACCAGTTGAGTGTATTTTGCCTGAGAGGTTATACAATGACCCTGAAATATTAAAGCTGTTTTCCAGTGAACGTGGGTTAAATGTGTATCCATTTACTGATTGGGAGGTATATGGACAAGATGCACAAAAACGTATACAAAAACATTTTCATATTATCTCACTGGAGGCATTTGGAATATCTAAAGGACTTTCTCTGGTAACTGCAGCTACACTTCTTGGATATCTTCAACAAACCCAAAAAAGTACGGTTTCTCATATACGAAAAATCACAAACGTAACTACTGATGATCATATGGTGCTTGACCGCGCCTCTATGATAAATTTAGAACTTTTTTCAACTATTCGAGAACACGATCCAAAAGGATCACTGCTTGCGGTGTTAGATCAGACAGTAACACCAATGGGTGGCAGAATGCTCAAAGAATGGATGAAAAAACCACTTGCAGACAAAAAGAAAATAGATGCACGACTTGAAGTAGTTGCAGAGCTTGTTGATGATTCAGATCTTTGTCAAATCATGCGCGAATACTTTG
>DAOMRL010000019.1:0-12472 GCA_035445865.1 Candidatus Levyibacteriota bacterium | reverse complement strand
GTATTCCTGCAATTTATACGATAGATCACGTAACAGAAGTTTTAGAAAAAATTCTGATAGTAGAGTATGACAAACCATTTACTCATAACAATTTTTCTATAACCTATCGTGACGCAGGACACATTTTAGGGTCTGCAAGTATTGAAGTAACTGACGCAGATGGTAAAACAACTGTTTTCAGTGGTGATTTAGGCAATACTCCACAAGACATTATCAAACCAACAACAAGCATTTCGAATGGTCATACTGCAGTTATTGAGTCAACATATGGGGGAGAAACTCACAAGCACGAAGACGTTGACGAAGTCCTCCAGCATGAAATAAATGAAGTAGAGGAAACAAATGGTGTTTTACTTATCCCTGCTTTTTCTATCCAGCGTACTCAAGAAGTTATTCATCGTATTGGCCATTTATTGCAACAGAAAAAAATCAAATCAAACACACCGATTTTTGTAGATAGTCCTATGGCAATACGAGTCACTGAAGTATTTAAAAAATACAGAGCGTTATATAATGAAAAAACTGCAAATGAAGAAAATCCATTTGAATTTGACTCACTGTTCCCAACACCCGGTGCACACGAAAGCAAAGATATACTTAAAACAGATGGTCCAAAAGTAATCATTGCAGGAAGCGGTATGATGAATGGTGGGAGAATTCACTATCATCTTAAGAATTATATTTCTTCCCACAATACCAGATTGCTCATTGTTGGATATCAGGCACAAGGGACACTTGGCAGACAGATAGAACAGGGAGTACGAAGAATTGTATTATTTGAAGAAGAAATTGCCGTTAATGCCAGTATTACAAAAATTGAGTCAATGAGCTCTCATGCAGATCATCCAAAACTCATGAATTGGCTCAAAAGTATCGAAGGACTGACAACTGTTTGTATTGTGCATGGAGAGCAAGACAGAAGAGAAGCACTGGAAAAAGCAATTAAAACAGATTTTCCAACCATGGCTGTACATCTTCCCACAAAAGATCAGACAATTGAGCTACAATAATTGTATATGGCCAGTGTACACCCCTCAAAAACTATTACCGAACTGATTGATCCAAATGTACCACAAGTACACAAACATACACCAATTAAAAAAATTAAAGAGCTATTATTGTCAGAGTCCAAAACATTTAGTTCAGTAAACTATATTTATGTAACCACTGAATCTCAAAAGTTAATCGGAGTTTTATCGATCCAAGAAGCACTTTCTTTACCCAACTCACATACAGTAGATACTGCAATGAAAACAGATGTTATTACTGCACCTCCACATGCTCGTAAAGAACGGGTTGCACATTTAGCTCTCAAACATACACTCAAAGCAATACCTATTGTTGATAAAGACAATATATTTTTAGGAATAATTTCATCAGATGATATATTAAAAATCACCAATGATGAAATAACTGAAGACCTTTTATTGCAAGAGGGTATTAACTCAAGAGAGTATGCCGCTATCTCTACTTTAGAGAACCCACCCTTAGCATTATTAAAGAAAAGACTTCCTTGGCTTATTGTTGGACTTGGTGGTGGTTTGCTTGCTGCAGAAATTATAGGGGTCTTTGAAAACTTATTGGAAAATAATTTACTGCTTATCAGTTTTTTACCGCTTATGGTGTATATGAGTGATGCAGTGGGAAGTCAGAGTCAAACTATTTTTATTCGCCATCTTGCTATCAACGGCAACTCACGATTTTTTACCTATTTTTTTAAAGAATCATATGTAGGACTTTTAATTTCGCTGTGTCTATCAGTAGTACTCGGATGCATTGTATCAGTGTTGCATAATGTACTGTTAGGTGGTATTGTAGCAAGCGCCCTCTTGCTTACAATCATTGTGTCAGTTGCCATTGCTATACTCGTACCTCGCGCACTCGTACAACTCGGGAAAGATCCAGCTATTGCAAGCGGACCTTTTGCCACTGTCTTGCGTGATATCATAAGTATTGTAATTTATTTTATGGTATCAAGCTTTTTCCTCAATCAATTTATATAATATCTATCCTCAGATGATCATAAGATTTGTTATACTTTCCCTATGAATATTACATATAGACAGTACACAGAAAATGATCAAGAAATCTTTTTTAGTCTTAACCAGAAATTAGGAACATACGTAAAAGGGATCGATTCATTACATAGGATTCAGAATAACTCAGGTTATTTTGAACTATCTGTTCAAGAAACATTAGAAAATGTTGCCAAGTATAACGGAAAAATTTTGTTTGCAGAAATTGATAATCAAATTATTGGGATGATTTGTGGAGTTATATGGGAACAATCTGAAAAAAATAAGCTTGAAATAGGAGAGCATACACTTGGTGAAATATTAGATCTGTATGTAGATGACAATTATAGAGGGCAGGACATCGGAACAGAGTTACTCAGTAAAATGGAAAATCATTTTAAAGATAATGGATGTGATAGCATGTGGGTAGGAGTATTTGCAGAGAATAGTGGTGCCCGCAACGCATATAAAAAATTTGGATTTAACGAGAGAGAAGTAGGGATGTTAAAAGAGATATAGAATTTTTCTATATATATTAAATAAATAATTAAATAGTTGAATTACAATTAGATATGACTAACGATTAGGAAATTTTGTAATATTATCGGGAGGTGAAGAAGATTCTGGGTTAGGCTCAGGTTGCGTAGTATTAGGAGTCCCTATGTTTTCTGGACTTATCTGTCTGTTTTCAAGATTTGGATCTTTTGGGAGTATACGGACAATTCCATCTGCGAATTTCCCTATAATTCCCCATTTATCTTTTTGCGGTTGATTGACAAGATTTGCGTTTTCGCGCTTTTTTCTTTCTTCTTCAATATATGAAATATTATCCCCTTCGCCAACTTCACTCATAAATACAGTATACACAAATTTTGAGATGAGTAAAAGTATTAACGCGATCGAGGAATAAGAATGTTAAAAAAATATACTCTTTATTTTAATCTCTCTAACACACCTTTTCGTTTTACAATATTTTTATAATCCCACTGAATGTCTCTTGCTTTTTTAAGCCAACGTTTGAGATCTTCTGTGTTAATTTGCTTGACGTCAGTATATGTGATTGATGCATCCTTGAATTTTCCAGTTCCAGGCTTTAGATCTTCTTCTTTAAAATCAGCTCCGCTCCAGAACATAAGCCTGACTGCGTCTTTCAATTTACTATACCCAACGATCGGATTTCCATCTAAAAACCATACCGGATGTGCATGCCAAATTTTACTCTCCGCACCTTTTAAATGAGTATCAATTTCCTTTCTTAATAAATTACAAATTGCTTGATCTGCATCAGCTTGTGAATTGTTATATGTTTGAATATCCTTGCTCATGCTGTGGGTTCAAGGAGTCGCCAGTTATGAGATACCTCAGGGACTGAGCAAAGACTACGATTAAAGCAACATGGACGTCTCATCCCTCTATTGAGTTTATCAAGCGCAACTTCTATATGCTTTTGTCGAGTTTCAGGAGTTTTGACCGCACGTATCCAGCGGATCCAATCCCACCGAGCAAGTGGAGTAATGTCATCCCAAAGTTCTCTTGCTTTTGGAGAAGACTTTAATGCACTTTGTACATCATCAGGTACTTCAGGCTCTATCCACTCTTTAGTTGGTTCAAGTGATACTTCTATGGTGTCTCCAACACGAACATTCGCGTCTTCAAGTAGCTTAGAATCGGGGCTAAACCAGTGACTTGGCTTGTGGTTTGACATGTATCTACCGTCAGGTTCAAGTAATGCTTTAAACGGCTTACCATTGAGTGTTCCTTTAACCATTGTCATCCCTCTTGAGGGAAGCTGAGCAGACGCTTCTTCAGGAAGTAGCAATATTGTCCAGGAGTTAATTTTAAAAAGTTTTGTGGTAAATTTGATTGACGACATGTCCTTGTGATAGTAGTATACCAAATTTACTACGTGAGTATTGATTCTCTTACTTATATCTTCCATAATAAAACGTATATATCTGAAAATACATTTTTCATATAACTCAGTCACATGACGCTTACTGCCTATAAAACACTTTTTGCATTTTCTCTTAAAAAATTAGGAGCGAGTTTTCTCATTATCTATAGTGTATTTCACATCTTTTTTCTTTCCGTAACACATGCAGCAGCTCCAGAAGCAGGAGGGAACACAACAGTGGTAAATCCATCAGGAGAAGGAGCTGTTAGTGTTAATGAAGATGCTCCAGAGCCTGAATCAGCTAATATTAGACTCATCGTCCCCAATTTGGTAGATCCTGATGGTGGTACTCCAAGTAGTATTCGTATTCTCTCTATTACCGGAGGAGAACTCCAAACTAGTGGGGGTGGGTCAATTACATTGGGAAGCAATGGTTCTATACTAAACCTCAGCAGTTCTCGTATTGATCTTCGTTTTAAACCTGCGTCAAATAGAGATACTAATGCGAGTTTTGAATATGTTGTAGTTGATACAAGTGATAGTTCTGTTAATTCCTCTGCATCTACTGCAACAATCACTATTAATGCAGTAAATGACACACCAATCCTCCAAACATACGTAGATGGTAATGGCACGGGACTTGCTGCTACCTATTATCTCACTAATTGGGATCTCACTGGCTCTACCTATTCTCGCATTGATTCTATGGTAAATTTTAGTGATAACTTCGGTGTCCCTGGATTAAATGCAGAACAATTTAGTGCCCGATGGACTGGTAAAGTACGATCTCCTATTACTGGAAATATTACTTTTAGTACACAGAGTGATGATGGAGTAAGACTATGGGTAAATGGACAGCAGATTATCGATAACTGGACTCTCCATGGTACTACCACTGATACTGCATCTCCTATGGAGCTTGTAGCAGGAGAACTGTATGACATACGTATGGAGTTTTACGAGCGAGGAGGCGGAGAAGTTGCGATACTGCAGTGGGCGTATTCTGGGCAGAGTACTCAGGTCATTCCTCAAACGTTTTTATATCCCGCAACTATTCGGCCTGCTCTCAAATTTATAAATGGTTCAAATGCAGTGGTAATAGATGATGCCTTAACAATTGAAGATGTTGACAGTACTTCAATGAGTAGTGCAACTGTTGAAATTAGCTCTAACTATCAAAGCAGTGAAGACTCACTACAGTTTACTAATCAAAATGGAATTACAGGAAGTTATAGTAGTGGAACTTTGACACTTTCTGGTACTGCAAGTGTTGCTGATTATCAAACAGCGCTTCGATCCGTTCGGTATTACAATAGTGATTCCACACCAACGACAAGTACCCGTACAATCAGATTCAGAGTAAATGACGGATCAGACAATAGTAACTATGTAACACGTAATATAGAATTTACCGGCGAAAATACCCCTCCAGTTATTACACAAGGAACAAGTACTGCTGTCACTATGGATGAAGACGCATCACCAACTGCCTTTTCTCTTACTCTTGATGCAACCGATGCAGATGAGCATAGTATTTCATGGTCTATTTCAAGCCAAGCAAGTCATGGTACGGCTTCCGTAGGATCTACTGGAAATAGTACCTCTGTTAATTACACTCCAGATGCAAATTATTACGGATCAGATAGTTTTGTAGTTCAAGCATCAGACGGCCAAGGAGGAACCGATACTATTACCGTAAACGTTACAATTACAGATAGGACTGCACCAATTATTTCCAATCTCTCTGCTGATGTACAGTCATCTACTAGTGCGATAATCACTTGGACTACCAATGAACAGGCATCAACACGAGTAAGTTATGGAATAACTGACAGCTACGGAATTACTACTTCAGTAACAGATACCTCACCACGAGTAACATCCCACTCAAGAACTATTACTGATCTGATCAGCTGTACTACCTACTATTATAGAGTTACCTCTACTGACGCAACTACCAATACAACCACTTCAAGCGGACAAACATTTATGACCTCAGGGTGTCCTGCAAATACAACACCTATTGAAACAACACTTGATACTATTCCTGTTGATAGTGGGGGATCAAGTATAAGTACAAGCAGCGGATCTACAATCACCGTAACAATTCCAGAAAATGCTACAACTGAAGACGATTCATTAGTTATCCAGATACATGCATTGCCAAAAGATGAAGTTCTCGATTCACTTGGTAGGCCACTTCAATTACCTCGTGAAGTAGGTTCTGTAGTTTTTGATGTAAAAGCAATTATTAACGGAGACACTGTATTAGATTCATTTGATGTGCCCGTTACCATCACCTATCAATATTCTGAAGCAGATATATTTGGACTTGATGTATCAACCTTATGGTTGTATCACTACACAAATAATGAGTGGAAAGCACTTGATGATTGTACCCTCGATCAGAATAACAAGACCATTTCGTGTACAACACCAAGCTTTTCTATATTTGCATTATTTGCAAAACCACTTGTGGCCAGTTCATCTACTATGAATAGTGCTCCTCAGTACTGTATTGGACAAAAACCAACAAATGCTCCTGACCTTTTCCAGATTAGCACCTCACCAACGACTGCCACTGTATATTTTGTACCTGCAAAACAAGCAACTGATTACATCATATATTACGGAACAAATCCATCTGCTGATCAGCATAGTACTGAATTTCACCATTCTGATAGCAGTGGAGTAATCGTATATGAAGTCAAAGATCTATTGCCACATACCAAGTACTACTTTACAGTACAGCCAAAAAATGGATGCGGATTTGGTGAACTATCACAAGTTATGAGTTCTACAACTACAGATCCAAGTTCAGGAAATACATCTCCACACGGATTTGTATCTCAAGTGATATCAAAAGGTAAACTTGCTGTCACTGATGTAGAACAAACAAGTACTCCAAGCTCTGAAAAAAATGAAACAGCCGAAAATATAAACGAAAAGAAAGGGTATACAGTCGCGATAAAAGTACATGATAACGGTACTCCAATTGGCGGAGCAACAGTAGAATTACATTCGACTCCACAAAAATCTGTGACTGATAAAGATGGTATTGCACGATTTGAAAATGTAGAAAGAGGACAACACACGGTATATTTATCGTATGATGGATACAATGGTGAGGAAAAAATCATGCTTGAGGGTGATGATACTGATGTAGATGTCAGTATTGCCGTCACACTACAACAAAATAAACTATTCTTGAGCTCTCAAGCACTTGCAATTATTGTAATGTTATTAGGAATAATTGGAATTCTCATTTTATTATTGATGAAAAAGAAAAAGGCTCATTAGAATTAGTTGTTATAGGTTTTTATTAATATGATATATATAACAGCAAACAGGATTTTTGTGGGTATTTTTTTAAATATAAAACATACTATAGGGTGGCTGACGGGATTTGAACCCGCGACCGCCGGTACCACAAACCGGTGCTCTACCACTGAGCTACAACCACCAAGACTCTGCATAGCAGAGGAAGTAACAAACTCCAAATGATAAATATCAAATTGGATACTGCTTATTATACTAAATTTTACTTTCTAAGAAAAATGTTGAGAAGAATTGATAAGATAATACTAATAATGATCGAAGTAACTAAAGGAAAGTAGAATACAGAATTTTCTCTTTTTATCAAAATATCACCAGGAAGTCTGCCAAATCCAGGAACGAACGAGATAAACAGTCCAAGAATTACTAAAATAACACCTGCGAAAACAATAATCTTTCCTATCTCCATAAAGCTTGAAAACTACGTGCTATCAGCTAGTTAACTTCCTCAAATTCTCCTTCAATTACTCCTTCTTTGTATTCTTTATGTCCAATTTTTGCCAATAGTACTCCTGCAACAAATCCTCCAATATGTGCCCAAAACGCAACACCACCTGTATCACTCATATTTCCTAATTCTAAAATTCCTGAGAGTAACTGTAATCCAAACCAATACACAATGTATATCGCAGCAGGTATCTGAATAACCGTGACAAAGAAAACAATAAATACTAATGACTTAATCCGAGCATGCCTGTGAGACACATAATATGCCCCTAAAATGCCCGATACAGCTCCTGATGCACCTAACATAGGGATTTGTGACTCAGGACTCATAAGATACTGTGTAAGTCCTCCTACAATGCCTGAGGTAAAAAATATCAATAAATACCACAGCTTTCCAAAATGTGCTTCAATATTATCACCAAACACCCATAGAAAAAGCATATTTGAACCAATATGGAGTAGACCAGCATGTAAAAACATAGACGTCACAAATGGCACAAGTGATTCTGGATCTGTGAAATTAACTAAAGAAGGTATGAGTGCATAAGTATTGATAAAGGTCTCAATACTTGGGGATGTAAGCATCAAAAAAAAGACATAGAGATTTATGCCTATGATAGCTAAATTAAATAAAGGAAATTTTTTCGATTTAATTGAATCAGAAATTGGAATCATGTGCGCTCGGCGGGAGTCGAACCCACAACCTACTCCTTAGAAGGGAGTTGCTCTATCCATTGAGCTACGAGCGCTTTTCTTTATTTTCGTTTATGATCTATTGCCAGACGAGGTAATTATACTAATATATTTACTGGGAATCAAAAAAGAGTGTAAATTTGGAGCGGGCTACCGGATTCGAACCGGTGACCTCAACTTTGGAAAAGTTGCATTCTAACCAACTGAACTAAGCCCGCACTTTATGGTATTTTACACCAAAATGGAAAAAAATAAAACAATAAGACTCTAGATCTATAGAAGTGAAAGATTTGATTACATTTATTAGATTGATTCTACTTTGGGATACGTAATAAAAGGGAGAGTCATTTTACTTTGTAAATCTCTCTGTGTAATTACTTCTGATTTGCTTTGCTCTGTTTTGTACACAAATTCCTCGACTATAAGTTGAATGAGATGATGTGCATTTTTCTCATTAATCTTTTTTGACAGATTCCAATCAAGGCCAGGTCCTGTATTCCCTTCCAGTAAAAATGCATTCCCATTATTACTCACTATAAAATCAAGTGCATACAATGAAGACTTACTTGTAAGGTTTTTTAAAACCTTTTTTGAAGTTTGCATTATTACATCAGGAATATCTTGTATTGAGATATACTCCAATGTTCCTCCTTTATGCTCATTACACCTGAACTCATTTTCTTTCGCTATCCTAATATATGCCTGTACTAATTTGTCTTTAATAAAAATTAACCTGACATCTGTAAGCTCATTTTTATTTTTGTATGAAAATCCACTCTCAAACTTTACAAAAGGCTGAATGACAAATTTCATGCTCTCATTTTTCTGTAAAATCGCCTGAATCTTTGTAATATATGACGAAGTTAGCTTATAAATGTGATTGCCACCTGCTCCATTTCTATCTTTAAGAACAATTCCAGAGGAAAAATCTTCTGAATTATGATGAATACTAACTAATTTTTTAAGTTTTGTTAATGCTTTTTTAATGTCAATAACATTTGACTGAGAAACAGTCACTGTTGGAATAGAGAAGTGTGTTAATGCTTTATACGTTTTATATTTATCTTTAAATAGTTCTAATAAATATGCATCATTAAAAGGGAGTACTGTGTATGATGAGAATAATAATGAGCGATCATCAATGCGTTCCTGATTTATTGGAGCGAACTTATCAAAAATCAGAGGAGCAAAACACTTGTTATTAACTTTTACCCACTCATTTTTTTCATAAAGCCAGTAACTCTTACACGTACCTGCATCAATAATTTCAGAAGTTGTAGTAAATGCTGCTTTTAAGTTGTACTGATCACAAACGGAAAGCAAATGTGCATATGCATTATTATAATTTGCATTAGAAGACTCTGCAAAAAACGGTGCAATTATATCTGTATTGGTTGACGACGCACTTGCTGCAATTTCTTTAGAGTAGACTACAAGCACATCAAATAGATGTGTATCTTTCATATTGTTTGGGAAAGTGTGATACGAAAGCTAATTCTTAAAAGGGGAAAAAGAACTAAATATTATAAGACACTAAGTACAGTATACCTTATTTGCCTCGAAATAGCTAATTAAAAGGGTAAATTATAGAAGATACCTATCATTGACATGTTTACACACTTATAAGATAATTCAATAAAGTCACGCTCATTAGAAAGGATGAAACCAGATGGCGGTACGAGTAATCGTAAATCTTCCTGATGAAGTGGTACATGCCTTTAATCTTCTTGCAGAAAGGAGAGGTTGCACAAGAACTGAAGTGATAAGAGATGCACTCTTTAATGAATACTACCTGGAAGAAAGAGTTAGAGAGGGATGTAAAATTCTCTTAGAGGAGCCACATGGGCTCACTAGGCAGCTTATATTTCGTTGGCATCTGGATAATAAGCAACAAACAACCTGAAAAGGTAGCGTGACATACAAGGGAAGATGCAACAACAAGCGTCTTCCCTTTTTACTTAATTTCCAAACTCTAAGCTTGTCAAAGTGTCGGGGATAGAGGACTCGAACCTCCGGCCTCACGGTCCCAAACCGCGCGCTCTACCAACTGAGCTAATCCCCGTAATGTTTTATCCATTGCAATTTTACTAATAAATGAGTGAAATAACAATATGAAGTGCTGTATACGTTCGCTTCTTCCATGCGTAGCCTCAAGTGTAAGAATAACGTGCTTTGGAGACTTGACAAGTGAAATAAAATTGGAGTATACCATTAGGTAACTTCAATATCTGGAAGGAGGTGAACTACTCATGAAAATGATGTTTTACGACGTTAAAACCCGCCAAAAGGTAGAGAGCGAAGTAACAGAAAAAACAACATACTCTGTTAATGGACAAACACGCTACGCGGTAAAAGGAAAAACTTCTGATGGTCGAAACCTTACAAAATTTGTAAGTAAAGCAGACTACGACTCAGCACAAGCGTAGTCATGAATTTAAGCATTTTGATCAATCTGTTTATTGCACGACACTTAATGCAGTACATCACAGGCCTCCAGATATGAGGCCTGTTTTGTGAGTATTGACAAATGCAACTGTGTTGCGTTATTATATATCGATGAACATAAAACTCGATGTAAAAGCCAAAATGAAAATGGGTGGACACAGAACTTCTGCAACAAGAGAATTACTCATTGATATTTTCCAAACCCAAAAAAGCCCTCTATCTGTACCCGAACTTTTAGAATTACTCAAAGAAAAAAATACCACTGTAAATAAAACAACACTCTATCGAGAAGTGGAAAAGCTTGTCAACCACGACATACTAAAAGAAGTGTACTTCAAAAGTGATAAAGTCAGATACGAACTCTCAAATGCTCCACATCACCATCATATTGTGTGTGTTGAGTGTAAAAGAGTAGATGATATCTCTATGCCAAAAGATGTTTTAACTCAGGAGAAAAAAATTAAAAATTTACTAAACTATAAAGTGCTTGATCATTCTTTAGAATTTTTTGGAGTATGTAAATCATGTCAGTAATTGAATATATCTTTCTGTTTACATTTTTAAGCAGTATACTTTCTTTAATAGGAGGAATTGTTCTCATGCTGTGGCAAAAGTTTGCTATCCGCATATCTCATTTCCTCTCTGCATTTGCAGCAGGTACTTTACTCGGAGCAGCATTTTTAGATTTAATCCCCGAAGCTGCAGAGCATGCGTATGAAGCAGGAATTGAAGGTGAGATCTTTATTTGGATATTAGTAGGCATTTTATTTTTCTTCTTTTTAGAACGATTTATTAGATGGTTTCACCAGCATGAACATCCACATAAAAGTAAAAGTGATACTCATACAATACCATTAATTATTCTGGGAGATAGTATGCACAACTTCATAGATGGAGTTGTGATCGCGGCAACCTTTACGATAAGTATCCCTCTTGGAATTGTCACTGCCATAGCTGTTGCAGCACATGAGATTCCACAAGAAATTGGAGATTTTGGGGTTTTATTAAAAAAAGGAATGAGCGCTTCTAAAGCGATTATCCTAAACGTTGCAAGTGCACTCAGTTCGCTCCTGGGAGCTACACTATTCCTTTTGATAGGCTCAAACATTGAGAACTCTGTACCATATTTACTCGCAATAACAGCAGGCTTCTTTATTTATATTGCGTTATCAGATTTGGTTCCTGAAATCCAAGATCAAGGACATCGGAAATTGGCTGCAATTGAGATTACCTGTATGCTCCTTGGAATTGTACTAATCCTCATTGTCACAAACCTCATTCTCGGACACGGCCATTAGGTGTTTGTGACGTGCATAGTCTTACAAATTTTCCATACTTCATTTGCTACAATTATCCTGAGTTTTGGGCTCCTCGCTGGCAGGATATTCCCTGCCTCATTGAGGTGGGGCCGGTAGCGCAACGGTAGCGCACTTCCATGGCATGGAAGGGGTTGAGAGTTCAAATCTCTTCCGGTCCACATGGAAATTCCTTTGGCAGAAAAATTGAGACCTAAAACCCTGGAGGAGTATGTTGGTCAAGACCATCTTGTAGGAAAAGGCAGACCCATCAAACGAATGATTGAGTCAGGAAAAGTGTCCTCTATGATTTTATGGGGACCTCCAGGAAGCGGAAAAACAACTCT
>DAOMRL010000018.1:0-12591 GCA_035445865.1 Candidatus Levyibacteriota bacterium | reverse complement strand
TCTTTGCAGAATTTACGCCGCCTCTCCGGGCAGAAGAAATAAACAATGGCAGAATAAATTGGACAGATACGTTAAACTCATGTTTTAAGTAAGTTTAACTGTGCGGGAGTGACGGGACTCGAACCCGCGACCTCTTCCGTGACAGGGAAGCGCTCTAACCAACTGAGCTACACCCCCTCTATTCCCAATTGTTAATTGAGGACTGTATTTACTTAGTTATAAACATAAGTAAAATTGAGCCTAGGAGGCTTCTGGTATAGTATCAAAGAATACGAATACAGTCAATGATATAATCTTGATATGGCAAAAAAATTTTCTAATGCAGATATCTCAAAATTACTCCGTAATGTAGCCGTAGCATATACATTAAAAGATGAAAAAAAGCATAGATTCCAAATTATTGCCTACCAAAATGCAAGCGAAGCGATTGCCCACTCAACTATTGAGCTTCAAGACCTATATCGTACTCAAAATATTGATGATTTTCCCGGCATAGGCACAAGTATTAAAAAGTATCTCGAAGAACTGTTTACCACAGGCACTGTTGAACACTTTGATACAATACTTAAAAATACTCCCCAAGCAATCTTTCCATTACTTGATGTACCTTCATTTGGCCCTAAAAAAGCCGCCAAACTTGTTATCCATTTTAATCTTTCTGATCCTAAAACCGTCTTGGAAGATGTAGAAAATTTGGCAAAAAATGGACAAATAGCCGAGCTCCCTGGATTTGGAGAAAAAAGTGAAAAAGATATCCTCAGAGCACTATCTGAATATAAATCTGGTACTACAAAATCAGACAGAATGGTATTGCCATATGCATATGCACTTTCACAAACCATATTAGAGTACATGAAAAAATGCCCTGATATTTTAGATGTACAACCGCTCGGAAGCCTCAGACGCATGGTATCAACTATTGGTGATGTCGATCTTGCCGCTACATCAAATAACACTGAAGCAGTACTTCAGTATTTTACCCACTTTCCGGGAACAGAACGGGTGATAGAGCGAGGTCCTACTACTGCGGCAATACTTGTATCAGGGGGCAAACACATTGATCTGCTTGTGCTTCCTCCTGAGAGTTTTGGATCTATGCTCCAACATTTTACGGGAAGTAAGTTTCATAATGTTGCACTTCGCGAATACTCGCTCAAAAAAGGGTACTCACTCTCTGAAAGAGGAATTAAGCTCTTAAAAGAAAATGACACACTAAAAACATTTAAAACAGAAAAAGAATTCTATCATTTCCTTGGTCTTGACTGGATACCTCCTGAAATTCGAGAAAATCAGGGGGAAATAGAGGCTGCAAAAAATCATACACTCCCTTCACTTATTGAACTTTCAGATATAAAAGGAGATCTGCATATCCATAGCAGTTATGACCTTGAACCAAGCCATGACATGGGAAAAAACACTATGCAAGAACACCTGAATAAAGCTGAAAAGCTTAACTATTCATACATTGGCTTTTCAGAACATAATCCCAGTGTAATGAATCACACCAAACAACAAGTACTTGAAATTATGAAAAAAAGACAAATGTATATTGAACAAATTAAAGAGAGTAATAAAAGTATTCGAGTATTTAATTTACTTGAATTAGATATTTTAGCAGATGGTAGTCTTGCAATTGATGACAGTGCTCTTGAGTATATAGATGCAGCGATTGTGTCCGTACACAGTTCATTTTCAATGGATAAAAAGAAAATGACTGACCGGATTATAGCTGGACTCTCCCATCCTAAAGCCAAGATTCTTGCGCATCCTACAGGCAGACTTATCAACCAACGTACCGGATATGAAGTTGATTGGGAGCGTCTATTTGAATTTGTAAAAACACAGAACAAAGCACTTGAGATTAACTCCTGGCCAACACGACTTGATCTACCTGACATGCTTGTGAAACAAGCCAAAGACCTGGGACTTAAATTTGTAATTAACACAGATAGCCATGCGCTAGACCATATGGATAATATGTTTTATGGTGTGTCAGTTGCTCGTCGAGGCTGGTGCGAAGCAAAAGACATCCTCAATACATATTCAGTAAAACGATTTGAAAGCTGGCTTATAGAAACTCACTAACACATTGACATTTATCTCTAATCATTAGATAATATTTATATGGAATTTTTGTCAGCACCATTTATACTCGGAGGATTAGTTGTCCTCCTACTCTTATTTCTCTGGTTTACATATAACTCTCTCGTAACATTGCGCGAACGTATCCGTGAAGCTTTTTCAAGTATTGATATTCAACTCAAAAGACGAACAGATCTTATTCCTAACCTCATTGAAACAGTAAAAGGGTACGCAAAACACGAAAAAGGAGTATTTGAAGAAGTCACCAAAGCTCGCACGAGTCTCATGAAAGCAGATAGTGCACACGAGAAAGCTGATGCAAACAATATGCTTACTGACGCACTCAAGTCACTTTTTGCAGTAGCAGAAGCATATCCTGATCTTAAAGCAACTGATAATTTTAAACATTTACAAGAAGAACTTTCAGATACAGAAGATAAAATTGCGTACTCACGTCAATTTTATAACTCAAATGTATTGTCATACAATACAAAAATTAAGACTGTTCCAACAAATTTTGTTGCAGGTGCATTTGGATTTAAAGAAGAAGAATTTTTTGAAACAAGCGCAGGTGAGCGTGAGCCAGTAAAAGTTGACTTCACTTCTTAATATTCAGATAATACAAGTGTCCTCCTAAAGTGTTTACATTATGAAAACTCCGTATGATATCGCTGCAGCTAACAAACGGAAAACTGTCGTTATATTTCTTTTTTTTATTATCCTGGCTGTCACTGTTGCATATATCATGGGACAAGCACTGGGATATAACGGTTTGAGTATTGCCGGAGTCTTTTTGATTTTGTCAGGAATTTGGTCATTTGTTTCATACTACTACTCTGACTCACTCATATTGACGATGTCAGGAGCAAAGCCTGCAACCCGAGAACACCATTTTGCTTTTTACACTGCAGTTGAAAATTTGTGCATTGCATCTGGTCTCCCTATGCCTAAGCTATATGTCATTGAAGATAGTGCACCGAACGCATTTGCAACCGGCAGAGACCCCAAACACGCAGTAGTAGCGGCAACCACCGGACTTCTTCATAAGCTTCGAGCTGTTGAAGTTGAAGCTGTCGTAGCTCATGAGTTATCACACATAAAAAATTATGACACCCGTATTCTTGGAGTAGTCACCATCCTTGCCGGTTCAATTGCATTGCTCTCAGATATATTTTTGAGGTCACTGTGGTTTAGAGGCGACAAAAGCAGAAATGGTAGTCAGTTATTTATGATCTTAGGTATTGGAGCAGCAATACTTGCTCCAATTGCAGCAACAATCATGCAACTTGCCATTTCTCGAAAACGAGAATTTTTGGCAGATGCTGATGGAGCACTTCTCACAAGATATCCTGAGGGACTTGCAAGTGCACTGGAAAAAATAGCCAAAGATAATGAAAAGTTAAAGACTGCAAGCGTTGCAACTGCTCATTTATACATTGAAAATCCGTTTAAATCAGGAGAAAAGAAAAACTCATGGATAGTTGGCCTTTTTTCGACCCATCCTCCCGTTGAAGAACGAATAAAAATCCTCAGGTCAATGTAATTGATGCTATAATTAAATATTGCTAATGAAATCTCTTTCCTCCCTTCTCGCCGGAAAATTTACAAACGCTGTTATAAAAGAATTTAATTTAGGGTCAGGATCAACGTGGCCTGGACATGTAGCACTTAAAGTTAATCCACAATTTCTAAAAGATTTTTTAAAAAATAAAAAATTAAATATTGTACTCGTCGTTGGAACTAACGGTAAAACAACGACATCTAAATTGCTTCGCCACATTTTAGAAGAAAACGGACATCGAGTATTTCAAAATGAAGAAGGAGCAAACTTAGTAAACGGTATTACAACAAGTATTATTCGCAACACAAATAAACTTGGCCGTATATCTTATGACACTGCAATTTTTGAAGTTGATGAGAATAATTTACCCCATATCCTTAAACAAATCACCCCAACAGCGATAGTATTTCTTAATTTATTTAGAGATCAACTTGATCGATATGGTGAAGTACATACAATAGCTCAAAAATGGAAAAAGGCACTTGTTACGCTTCCAAAATCAACAACCATTATTTTGAATGCTGATGATCCTGAAATTCGATACCTGGAAAAAAATATCGAGGGAAAAACATATTACTTTTCTATACCTGACACCTACTTTTCGAAAAAAGAAATAACCCATGATACTGACTCAACACACTGTCCTGAATGCGGGACAAAACTAAGATTTTCAAAAATTGCCTATTCACATCTTGGTAAATATACCTGCACTAAATGTGGTTTTACCAATGAAACGATAAAAGAGAAAATTGATACATTTGTCCCAACTGTTCTTTCGGGAACTTACAACATCTACAATTTACAAGCAGCGATAAAAACTGCACAAGAGATTTTTGATCTTCCTATTGAAAAAATACATACGTCTTTACAAACATTTACTCCTGCATTTGGCAGACAAGAATTAATTGAATATAAAAAGCGGAATATCCTTATGCTTCTTTCAAAAAATCCAGCTGGGTTTAATCAGTCTCTTTCGGTAATTGCTGATAAAGATAAAAAATCCACAGTACTACTTGCACTCAATGATCGAATTCCTGACGGACGAGATGTTTCCTGGATCTGGGATGTGGACACTGATGAATTAATAACTAATGCTTCGCGCATAATTATAACAGGAGATCGTGCATATGATATGGGACTCCGGATCAAATATTCGTTTGCAGATCAGAGTTCAAAATTTACCGATGCGGTAATAATTAAAGAAAAAACAAACGATGCTATAAACGAATTAATAAAGAACACAAAAGATGGGGAGACTGTGTATATTCTCCCCACCTACTCTGCCATGCTTGAACTACGCAAAATATTAACTGGAAAGGAAATTCTGTAAATGGAAAATTACACTCTAACTATTGGTTGGCTCTATCCTGATCTTATGAGTACGTATGGAGATCGAGGAAATGTAATCACTTTGCAAAAACGTTGTGAATGGAGAGGAATTTCAATAAAAATCCTTCCTATAACTCCAGAAACAACAAATCATGAACTCTCAACCATTAATCTTTTATTTGGTGGAGGGTCTCAAGATCGAGAACAAGAGATTGTCATGAGGGATCTTAAAAGCAAGAGTGATAGTATACATAAATTGATCGAACACAATATACCATCACTATTTGTTTGCGGTTCACCGCAACTCATGGGTAAGTTTTATGAGCCATCTGAGGGGAAAAGAATCGAAGGGTTAGGAATTTTTGATATGGAGACACGTCACCCCGGTCCAACAGATGATCGGCTTATCGGAAATGTCGTGGCAAAAGTAAATTGGGAAAATTTACAACTTGAGAGTTCACAGTTAAAAGTTAAAAGTTCACTTATTGTAGGTTTTGAGAATCATGGAGGGAGAACCACACTAGGACTAAATGCCAAACCTTTTGCTACAGTAATTGTCGGAAATGGAAATAATGGAGAAGATAAAACAGAAGGTGTGGTGTATAAAAATGCAATTGGGTGTTACTTCCATGGCCCGCTACTTCCAAAAAATCCACATATTGCTGACTTCTTAATTAGCAAAGCACTGGAAGTAAAATATGAGAAATCAATTGAACTATCTCCACTTGATGATAGTCTGGAAATACAAGCGCATAATTCAATTGTAAAAAAGTTAGGTGTTAGGATATAATGCTGATATGAAAATTGATGTAAAACATATTGCAAAACTTGCAAATCTTGAAATTTCGGTAGAAGAAGAAGCAAAATTTGAAAAACAACTCTCTGAAGTACTGGATATGGTTGGAAAGCTTAATGAAGTTGACACAACCGGAGTTGAAGAAACGTCTCAAGTCACCGGACTTGAAAATGTAACACGAGAAGATATTCCAAAACAATCTCTTTCCCAAGATGACACACTTTCTAATGCATCAGCTCAGCACAACGGACTATTTATGGTGAAAGGAATTTTTGAGGAAGATTAATATGAAATCAATAGTACTGTGTGGTTCAAGAAGATACAAAAAAGAGATGCGTAAGTTCGGAAAAGACCTAAAAGATTTGGGAGTTATAGTTTATGAGCCATACCTCCATTCTGGACAAGATGAATGGAAGGCGCTATCACAAGAATACCGTAATTTTATTGCTTTGGGTCTGACACACGATCACTTTTATAAAATAAAAATGGCAGATGTAGTATTTATCTTTAACAAAGATGGGTATGTTGGCAACAGTACAACTTTGGAAATAGGATATGCAATGGCACTAGGTAAACCCATCTATGCTCTATCAGAAGATGAAGAATTATGTAGAAATGTGTTATTTAGAAAAATAATTACTGACACGAAAGAATTAGTAGGGTACTTAAAATAATTATGGGAAGTAGTAAATTTTCATTACATTCAGCAGTATACGTCATGTTAGAGAAAGATAACCAAGTTCTAATGTTAAGAAGACACAATACTGGCTGGGAAGATGGTAAATACACATTGCCTGCTGGACATTTAGACGGTGGTGAATCTGTAAAGACAGCTGCAATTAGAGAAGCAAAAGAAGAAATAGGTGTTGACATCTCAGAAGATGATTTAGAAGTTGTACATATTTTACATGCTATTACAAACTTTGAATACATTACTTTTTTTCTAAAAGCCAATAAATGGATTGGAACACCAACTAATGTCGAAACTGAAAAAAGTGATGATCTACAATGGTTTTCTATTGATGCATTTCCAGATAATACATTAAAACAAGTTACAAATTTTTTTAATAACTATAAAAAAGGAATTATTTTTTCAGAGGAAGGATTTGAAAAATTTGATCCAACACAAAATATTGCATAACTATGGATACAAAAAACTTAACAATCACTGAAGCACGAAGAAAACTTGATGCTAAAGAGCTTTCATCGACTGAATTAACTTCAGCATATTTGTCTCAAATCGAAAAATATGATGCAGAGCTTAATGCATTTATCACTGTCACCCGTGATGAAGCGCTAAAAACTGCAGAATCTGCAGATAAAAAAATTGCAGATGGTCTTACACTTCCTTTGCTTGGTATTCCAATCGCACTCAAAGATATCTTTGTTACAAAAGATACAAAAACTACCGCTGCTTCAAATGTTCTTAAAGATTACATTCCTCAATTTGATGGTACTGTTGTTTCAAAACTTAAAGATGCAGGAGCTATAATACTTGGAAAAACTAATCTTGATGCATGGGCACATGGATCAAGTGGAGAAAATTCAGATTTTGGTCCTACTCGCAATCCATATAACACAGACTATGTCCCTGGAGGATCATCGTCTGGCTCACCAGCTGCTGTTGCAGCAAATATGGCACTTATGGCCACCGGTACAGATACCGGAGGATCAATACGACTACCTGCAAGCTTTACCAATACAGTGGGCCTTAAACCAACGTATGGACGCGTTAGTCGTTATGGTGTTATCGCAATGGCATCCTCTCTTGACTCAATCGGACACTTTACAAAAACAGTTGAAGACAATGCCCATGTATTACAAATTACCGCAGGAAAAGATGAGTATGACGGTACTACCCCAAATAAAGAAGTTCCTGATTATCTATCCAATATTAAAGCTGGAGTAAAAGGACTTAAGATTGGAGTACCAAAAGAATATTTTGACAAAGGACTTGACCCAAAAATAAATGAGATTATACAAAATGCTCTTAAATTTTATGAATCCCAGGGTGCTGAAATTATTGATGTGTCGCTACCTCATACGCAATATGCCATTGAAGTGTATTACATCATCCAAACGGCCGAAGTATCATCAAATCTTGCACGGTATACGGGCATTCGGTACGGCTCTACACGACAAAATTTTGGTGATGAGGCAAAAAGAAGAATTATGTTAGGAACCTATGTTCTATCAGCGGGATACTATGACGCATATTATAAAAAAGCGCTTCAAGTGAGAACATTGCTAAAACAAGATTTTGAAGAGGCGTTTAAAACAGTTGATGTATTACTCACACCGGCGTCCCCTTCACTTCCATTTAAAATTGGAGCAAAATCAGATGATCCACTTGAGATGTATTTGTCTGATATTCTCACTGTTCATGCCAATCTCGTAGGTGTACCGGGTCTTGTATTTCCTGGCGGATTTGTAGATGGATTACCTGTTGGAATTCAACTACTCGGTAAACATTTTGACGAAGCAACATTATATAAAACTGCCTATACATTTGAACAGGCAAATCCATTTTGGAAGGAGACACCAAACCTATGAAATATGTACCAATCATAGGACTTGAGACACATATTGAACTTTCTACAGAAAGTAAAATGTTTTGTGGATGTAGTGCAAACTATTTTGGACAAAAACCAAATACTCATACGTGTCCTGTGTGTCTTGGACTGCCGGGAGCATTGCCGGTTGCTAATAAAATTGCAATTGAGTCATGTATTAAAATTGCCCTTGCCTTAAATTGTACAATCGCAAATATCTCTAAATTTGATCGTAAAAACTATTTTTATCCTGATCTGCCAAAAGGATATCAAATTAGTCAATATGATATGCCATTTGGAGAACATGGATGGATAGAATTATCAAATGGTAGAAAAATAGGAATTACCCGAGTCCATATGGAAGAAGATACGGGAAAGCTTACTCATGCAGAAGTTGATGGTCAAAAAGTTTCCCTCATCGACTTTAATCGCTCAAGTGTTCCGTTGGTAGAGATTGTAACAGACCCTGATTTTCATGATGCACTTGAGGTAAAAGAATACCTACAAAAGTTACAACAAATTGTCAGATATCTCGGTGTTTCAAACGCAGACATGGAAAAAGGTGATATGCGTCTTGAACCAAATATCTCTGTAGCAAAGACCACTGATAAAAAAGAGATCAGTACTCTACCCCCTTACAAAGTCGAAGTAAAAAATATTAACTCATTTCGGTTTGTTGAAAAAGCAATTAACTTTGAAGTAAAAAGACATATTGAGATACTTGAAAAAGGAGACACACCTATACAAGAAACTCGCGGATGGAACGAAAATAAAAATAACACATTTTCCCAACGGGTTAAAGAAGAGGCAAATGACTATAGATATTTTCCTGAGCCTGATATTCCACCATTTAGATTTGAGAATTCCTATATTGAAGAGTTAAAGAAACAAATTCCTGAATTACCAGATCTTAAGACTTCTCGTTTTATCTCTGATTACTCTCTTTCAGATTATGATGCTGAAATCCTGACTCGCGAAAAAAATCTTGCTGATTATTTTGAAGAAGCTGTTGCAGTAGGGAAAGATCACGACGTATCCTCCAAACAAATTGCAAATATAATTATCAATAAAAAGATTGATATTACACAAGTTTTACCTGCTTCTTTGGTAAAACAAATCGTTGAAGAAAATAAAGTTGAATCAATTGATGAGTCAGAGCTCAACACTCTTATCTCAGAAGTTCTAAAAGAGCATGAAAAAGCCGTACAAGACTTCAAAAGTGGGAAAGAATCTGTCATAATGTTTTTATTGGGACAGGTCATGCGAAAACTTGGAAAAAAAGTAGATACACAACTTGTCCTTGCACAGATTAAATCCCACTTGCAAGCATAATGGATAACTCTTCACCAGAAACAACTGAACCACAATTAAAAGAAAGCAGACGACCTGAAATTCAGCACCGTGTAATTGAAAAACGCAGTGAACTGCAAGTAAAAAAACCACAGTCCCCGTTAACTGATATTCACCAAGAAGCACGTGATAAGGTTGCACAAGCAATTGTACGGGAACGATTGAGAAATGAGGTAACAAAAGCAAAAGATAAAGCTACTCAAGCAGAATTGAGCGCTAAAGAAGCAACAGAATTATCTCTTAAAGATCCACTTACTAGTATGTATAACAGGCGATATTTTGAGGACTATATGAGCAGACAAATAGAGTTGTTAGAACGTGACTCTACCAAGCGTACTTTTTTTGTAATCTCGGATATAGATGACTTTGGACTCTTTAACAAAAACTATGGAACAGATATTGGAGATTCAGTTTTGCGAGAAACTGGATCTGCATACAATAAATCCCTTCGCTCTTCTGATGTTGCAGCGCGATGGGGAGGAGAAGAACTAGTTTCAACATTTGACTTTGATACCACACAATCCGGTACAATGCCACTGAACGAATACCTTTTGCCATTGGAACGTATAAAAGACAAATTAAAAGAGATTAAAATTCACGATTCAGATGGAAAAGAAATACCTGAAACTATTACTTCGAGTTTTGGGGTTACAAAAATGATACCTGGTGAGAAGTTTGAAACATTCATGGCACGAGCTTCAACGGCTATGAGATTTGCTAAAATGTTAGGCAAAGACCGCATTGTATCAATTACACCAACAGAAAGTAATAACACATTTCTTATGCAGGATATGGAGTCAGGTGAAGAATATGTATATTCAAAAGAAGAAGACGGTACCGAATATTTAACAAACAACCATTTAGGAAAAAATAATGAACAGGAACATTTTACCGTCGCGAAAAATACTGATGGAAAACCTTATTTAAAAAGGCTAGGTAACTAACCATGGCAGATTTTGTACATCTTCACAATCACTCTGAATACTCTTTACTCGATGGTCTTTCCCGTGTCGAAGATATGGTAGCACGTGCAAAAGAGCTAGGATTTAAAGCACTGGCAATTACTGATCACGGGAATATGTATGGGACAGTTACCTACTATCAGTTGTGTCTGAAAGCAGGAATTAAACCAATCATTGGCTGTGAAATATATGTCACCAAAAATAGATTAGAAAAAGGACAAGCAAGTAACGACTATAACCATCTTATTTTACTTGCCAAAGATGAGACAGGGTATAAAAATCTGATTAAAATAGTCACTGCTTCTTATCTTGAAGGCTTTTATTATAAACCGCGCACCGATATTGATCTTTTAGAGAAGTACTCTGAAGGACTTATCTGCCTGACAGCCTGTCTTAATGGATACATTGCTGATCCTTTGATGCATGATGATGAAAAAGAAGCAGAAAGCAGACTTAAAAAATTACAGTCTATCTACGGTGATGGTAATTTATATCTTGAACTGCAAAAGCACATAAATCTCCCAGAACAAGATATTCTCAACGAAAAGCTCATTGCACTGTCCAGAAAATTTGCTGTACCGGTAGTAGCCACAAACGATAATCATTATGTTAATCAAGATGATGCTGAAGCACATGACATTCTACTGTGTATCGGTACACAGACAACGGTTAACACTCCTAATAGAAAACTTTCAATGATAGATTCACCTGATATGTATCTCAAAAGTGCAGAGGAGATGATCAGCGCCTTTGCACAATACCCAGAGGCTATTGAAAACTCAGTAAAAATTGCAGATGCATGTAATCTTGAAATCGAGCTTGGAAAATGGAAAATGCCTATTTTTGAAGTACCTGAGGGATATAACCCCAAAACGTACCTCAAAAAACTTGTCGATGACAGAATTCATGAACGATATGCTGACATAACACCTGAAATCACAGAGAGAGTAAAATATGAATTAAAAGTCATTTTTGATAAAGGATACGAAACATACTTTTTGGTTGTACAAGACTTTGTAAACTGGGCAATGGATAATGGTATTTCTGTTGGTCCAGGTCGTGGTTCTGCTGCGGGTTCAGTTGTGTCATATATTCTGCGTATCACTGACATAGATCCCTTTTATTTTAAATTACCATTTGAGCGATTTTTAAATCCACTGAGACCTTCTGCACCTGATATTGATCTGGATTTTGCCGATACCAGACGTGAAGAAGTAATCAAATACGTGACTGATAAATATGGTCATGACAAAGTTGCTCAAATTATCACATTTGGAAACATGGAAGCAAAAGGAGCTGTCCGAGACGCCGGTCGTGCTTTAGGGCTACCGTATGCTGTTCCGGATAGACTCTCTAAAATGATTCCTCCAGGATGGCAAGGACATGCAATGTCAATTAAATCAGCGCTTGAACAAAGTCCTGATTTAAAACGAGCATATGATACAGAACCAGAAACAAAAAACTTACTTGATGTTGCAACAAAACTTGAAGGAGTTGCACGCCATGCATCAATTCATGCAGCAGGTGTGGTGATTGCTGACAAACCACTCACTGAATATGTACCGTTGCAAAAAGAGACAAACGGCGAAAAAATTGTCACACAATATGACATGTATACTGTCGGAGAAGACGGAGTTGGATTGCTCAAAATGGATTTTTTGGGACTGCGTAATTTAACTATTATCGAAGAAGCAATGCGCTTTATCCGGGAAAACCAAGACATAAAAATAGAGCTCTCAAAAATTCCATTGGACGATAAAAAAGCCTACGATTTATTATCTGATGCTGAAACTACCGGGATATTTCAGCTTGAGTCTGCAGGTATGCGCAGATACATCAAAGAACTCAAACCCACCAATATATTTGACCTTATGGCAATGGTAGCACTTTACAGACCGGGACCAATGGCTGCAATTCCTGAATTTATTGCACGCAAACACGGACGTATGGAAGTGACCT
>DAOMRL010000017.1:0-13022 GCA_035445865.1 Candidatus Levyibacteriota bacterium | reverse complement strand
AAGCATTGTTTTAAGCGATACCAGCTCAAGTGATTGATTTGGTATCTCAATACCGACTAGGTTACGCCCCGGAATAGGTGCTTCTATACGCACTTGTCCTGTAGGAGCTTCCGTTGCAAGAGCCAAATCGTTTGAAAGCCCTGTAATTTTAGACAATTTTGTACCCAGCGCAATTTCAATTGCATACTGAGTTACTGAAGGTCCAAGATTAATCTCACTAACACGTGCTTGGATTCCAAAACTTTGTAGGGTTTTTTCGATCGTAGCTGCAATTTTTTTCACATCTCCCCGCTCGGCCTTTTTATCAGTTGTCTCAGCAAGAAGTGATATCGGAGGATACTCCCAAACACCAATTTCTAACGGTTTATTCAAAACCAACTCATCACTTGCTCCGTCACCTTTTTGTGCAGGAGGTGTCGTCTCAGGTCTGTTTTCTTTAACAATAGGAGCAGGACCCGTAGGTGCCATTCCTTTAATGGTAATTGGCTTCATATCTTTGAGCACTTGTGGTTTTTCACTTTTGAGTAATGGAAATATTTTCTCTTGGGTGACTGCTGCAGTTTTATTTAATGCTATCCCAATTCCGTTAAGAAGTGCTCCGATAGAGATATTTGTAAAAGCAATAAATCCTAAAAATGCGGCTATAAAAAATGAGAACATTGTTAAGAATCCACCAAGGAGTGTACTTACTTGCAGATACATCTCTTGCCCTACAAGGCCTACTCTAAAAAGTCCTACCATAGCTAAGGTAAATGTGGCAAATCCAAATGAAAAAAGTGGTTCTGCCATACGTGTTTTGAGCTTGGTAAATAAAAACGCAAACGCCATAAAACAAAAGGGGACAAGGAAAGAGAGGCCACCAAAATATCCGACAAGATAATCATTTATTGTCATGAGAATATTTCCGCTCCGAGTATATGAGACAAGCATCATAACTCCGCCTAAAAAGAGCGATAATGCTGTTAATGTATAGATTGTATTCGCATTGAGTGTGAACTTACCCTTACTCTTGCGATATTTTTTTCTTTTTTTAGCCATGGCAGGTACTAGAAATTATACACCATATTACTCTAATATGTACTCTTTCAAGTAGGAATGACAAAACTGAAAAATGAGTAACACTCAGGAAACCAGATAGTGTAAATACTTTGTAATTGATCGAACAACTTTCACAAGACAAAATATAAACAAGTAAATAAACACTCCATTTATTATTACTGGCACGCTATACGCAATTACTGGATGTGCATCAAGTAACATATCTGGGTCAAATATACCACCAAAAATACCTGACACAATATAAAGAGGCACTGTTAACAAAAATATAGGAGGTAGAATCAATGTCTTAGGAGGATTTATAGTGAACTCATAAAACGTATACCCAAGGTATAACACCTGAAGTAAAACAACAGCAATACATATCTTCAGCGCAATTTTTGAGTAAATATGCTTCATTTTACACTTCTACCACTACAGGAATAACAAGAGGCTCTCGGTTTTGGCGATAGAGGATACTTTCTGTTTTTTCTTGTATCATGCGTCTATAAAATCTCCAGTTTTCTACTTTTTCTTTTTTAGTAAAAAGTTGTTGTAATTGTTCGTGTAACTTAGATATAAGTTTTTCTTTATTTGGATAATTAAACCCTTTAGTAATAATATCTGTTCTATCCACTAACTCACCTGTTTTACTATCAACCTCTACCATAACAATCACGATTCCCTCCTCAGAAATCTTTTTTCTATCAAGTACTACAAAATTATCTACCTCTTCACCGGTAATTTGATCAACATATACCGTAGCTGCCTGGATATCCCGCCCAAATTTAAATCCATTTTTTGTAAATACTATTTCTTTACCACTATCACCGATAACAACTTTATCGTCACTATATCCAAGGCCGTTTGCAATTTCGCGGAACGCTACTAACTGTTTATACGTGCCGCCAATTGGCATGACAAATTTGGGTGAAGCAAGAGAAATGAGAAGTTCAATATCTCGTTGAGAACCGTGTCCAGAAACATGGAATTCACGCGCAATGTTTGAATAATAGACTTTTGCCCCCAATTTAGAAAGCATATCAACAAGAGAATTTACGTTTTGTTCATTCCCCGGTATTGGATCAGCTGAAAAAATGATTGTGTCGTCTTTGGTAATAGTAAGATCACGATCTTCACCTGATGCAATACGAACAAGACCAGATTCTATTTGACCTTGACTACCTGCAAGTAAAATCATTACCTGATTTGGCTTCATGCGTTTAGCCATCTGTGGTTTTACTTCCATTTTAATGGGAATATCCATATATCCAAGCTTTTTTCCTGCATCTCGAGCTTTCATAAATGAACGTCCGATAAAACAGATTTTTCGATTATGTTTCAAGGCTGCTTCAATTGCCTGATTCATACGAGCAATATTTGATGAATAGGTCGTCACATACACTTTTCCTTTTGCTTTGCCGATTGCGTCTTCAAATTTTTGTCCTATTTCTTTTTCAGATGGAGTATTTCAGGTACGTTCTGCGCCTACACTGTCTGATAATAGTGCCAAAACTCCTTCATCTCCTGCTTTTGCAATTTTTCTCAGCTCTGAAGGTCGTCCATCATACGGAGTAAAATCAAATTTGTAATCACTTCCGTGATAAAAATTACCAACCGGTGTTTTGATAAAAAGATTTGATGCATCTAAAATTGAGTGAGTCATACGGATAAATGAAATGGTAAAGCTACCAAGTTTAACTGTATCTTCAAATGTATTTGTTGTAATGTGTCTTTTATTGCCAAAATCTACTAATTTTGCTTTTATAAACTCTGCTGTCAATGGAGTTGCATGAATAGGAAAATTCGGTAATGCCGGAAGGATAAATGGGAGTGCTCCGATATGGTCTTCGTGCCCATGAGTCAGTATCATACCGACAATTTTTTTATTCGTCTTTTTAAGATACGAAATATCCGGTATCAAAAAATCAATACCAGGAGCAGTACTATCAGCAAACCCAATCCCACAATCAACAATAAGAATTTCATTTTTGTACTCATATAAGTACATATTTTTTGTAACATCTCCAACTCCACCAATAGGAATAATAGAAACGCTGTCTTCTTTGTTAACATGTTGTTTTGGAGGTCTTACTGTTTTTTCTTGAGGATCACTCACTATTTTTTGTTCATCATTCATATATATTTTTTTGTATTATACCGTAAATTCAAGCTAAACACTACTAACGTTACCATTGAGGCACTAATTGTTTTATATTTTCGCGTGTTACGGTAAATGTCTTTCCTTGCGGAATTTTCCCTTCCAGTGCCATCAATACAACTTTTCTCACCAATCCCTGTACCGTACGTCTTAGACTTCTGATACCGGAATCATATCCTAATGGGCGCACAATATCTTCCCACACATCATCACTCATCACAATATCTTGTGGAGTAAGTCCGGATTCTGCAAGTACTCGAGGGAAAAGATAACTTTTTGCTATATATATCTTTTCCGTATCAGTATATGATGGCATCTGGATTACTTCCAGACGATCAAGTACCGCTGTTGAGATATCTTTTGTATTATTTGATGTTGCAACAAAGAGTACATTTGATAAATTAACCGGTTGATCAATATAGTGATCAACAAACGCCCGATTTTGTTCAGGATCAAGTAACTCTACTAATACACCCATAATATCTGCCCGAGCATTTTCACTGACTCTATCAATCTCATCAAGCAGCAAAACTGGGTTATTTGTACCTGCACGACGCAGTGCTTTTATAACAAGTCCCGGTTCTGCGTCAGGATTAAATCGTGACTGTCCACGAAGTTGTGTTGCAGAACCCATACCTCCGAACGGAATACGCTCAATTTTGCGCCCTAATGCCTCAGCTATTGAGTAGGCAATAGTTGTTTTACCCACACCTACCAACCCTACCAATGAAATTATCGGAGCACGTGCTACCGCATCATCTGATAAATTACGCACTTTTTTGATCGTTAAAATTGAGAGATATTCAAGCAATTTTTCTTTAACATCCGTCAGACCGTAATGATTTTTATCAAGTACTTGCCTTGCATGAGCCAAATCTAAAATATCTTCTGATGATTTTGACCATGGCAGAGCAGTTATCCAGTCAATATATCGTCCAATACTATCATATTCCGTAAAAAAGCTTCCTTCATTGGCAATGATTTTAAGCCGCGCAATCATAGCAGTTGCTTTTTCCTGTAGCTCTTCAGGAAGTTGTGCGTTTTTAAGCTTTTCTTCTAACCTGTCTGTTTGTTTTCCTGCAAGTACCTTTCCGCTATCTTTTAAATCTACAGGTACTTGTTGTGCTGGATTACTTCCGGACGCTTTTTCAGGCACATTTGATGTATCACCAGGGGCAGTTGGATTCATACTAAAAGTATACCACTAAAGAGAGTCTGTCGGTAAGAGATATGAAGAAATTTATCGTCCGAAGCGACCGCCTCGGCCACCACCACGTTCTCCTCGATCTCGACGTGGACCACGTTCTGGTCGTGAGCCTCCACGAGGTGCAGAATAGTCTTGGTATTTCTTTTCTTGAGATCGTGATTCTCGTGCTGCTGCTTCTTTCTTTTCTGCGTCTTCTCCAAAAAGCATCGAAAGGTTAATTCTTCCCTGATCATCTACTTCTTTAACCCGTACTTTTACACTGTCTCCTATTTGAACAACATCAGCTGGATCTTTTACATATTCTGTAGACATCTCAGAAACATGTACCATTCCTTCTTTCCCTGGAACAAGTTCAACAAATGCGCCAAACCCAAGAAGTCTTTTTACTGTTCCTTCAAATTCTTCTCCTTTTTGAATTTCTCGAGTTAATGTCTCAATCCAATGAATTGCGTCTGCAACTCCTTTTGGATCAGTACCAGAAATAGATACTGTTCCATCATCGGCAACATCAACTTCTGCACCGGTTGTAGCAATAATATTTTTGATTGTTTTACCACCAGATCCGATAACTTCACCAATTTTTTCTGGATTAATTTTAATAGCCTGAATTTTTGGTGCATATTGAGAGATTTCTTTTCGTGATTCTGGGAGCACTTCAAGCATTTTTTCTAAAATATGCAACCGAGCTGTTTTTGCTTTATTTAATGCATCTTCTATCATGGGAAGCGTGATTCCTGCATTTTTAACATCAAGTTGTATTGCTGTCATTCCGGTTGTTGTGCCCGCAACTTTAAAATCCATCTCTCCTGAAAAATCTTCAAGACCGATAATATCAGTAAGCACTGTATACGAATCTTTTTCAGTTACAATACCCATCGCAATCCCTGCAACCGGAGCTTTAATCGGTACTCCTGCATCCATAAGTGCCATTGTAGATCCACAGACAGATCCTTGAGAAGTTGATCCATTTGATGACATAACCTCAGAGACAAGTCGAATAACATACGGAAAATCTGTTTCTGATGGAAGTACCGGCACGAGTGCTTTTTCTGCCAAAGCTCCGTGTCCAATTTCCCGACGATTTGGAGATCCTACTCTTCCTGTTTCACCAACAGAATAGGGAGGAAATGAATAATGATGGAAAAATCTGCGTGTTTCTTCACCTTCTGCACTTTCGATAATTTGTTCCATCGCAGAAGATCCGAGTGTTGCAACGGTCAAAACTTGTGTCTGTCCACGAGAGAAAAGAGCAGAACCATGAACTCGAGGAATTAATCCTACACGACCACTGATAGGTCTGACTTCATCAAGTTTACGACCATCAGGACGTGTACCTTTCAAAAGTCGTTCACGAATAGTTTTTTTGAATACATAATCAAGTGCTGCAACAACTTTTTTCTTATCAACTGCGTCTTCTCCCTGTTGTGCAACTATTTCATCGGCAATTTCTCCCAATCCGCTCACATTTTCTTTTGCAACCCCACCTTCAATAAAAGCCAAGATTTTATCTTTGTATGATTTCTCAACTAACATGACTGTTTCTTGTAAATCAGTATCAACAGCAACTTCAATCTTTTTTTCTCCTACTTCTGCAACAAGTTCATTAATAAATCCAATGATTTTACCGTTCCATTCTTTTGCAATTTTTATTGCTTCAAGCGTTATATCTTCAGGGACTTGATTGGCTGCTGCCTCGATCATAACCGTTTTTTCTGCAGTTCCTGAGACAACAAGATCAAGTTCTAAATGTTCACCTTCTGCACTACGAGGATTAACAATAATATCTTTTTTGCCATTTCCATTTTCACCGACAATACCGACTCTAATTGTTCCGATTGGTCCGTTCCATGGAATTTTTGAGGTAGCAAGCGCTGCTGATGTAGCAATTCCTGCAAGAATTTCAGGATCGTTTTCACCATCAACAGAGAGAACATTAATGATCACTTGGATGTCTTTTTTAAGTTCTTTTGGAAAAAGAGGGCGGATTGATCTGTCAATAAGTCGTGCTGTTAAAATTGCATCGTCAGTTGGACGTCCTTCTCTTTTTACCCATTTACTCCCTTTTATACGTCCACCAGCATACAATCTTTCTACATATTCAACACTTAACGGAAAATAATCAAGCATTGTATCTCTTTCACTCATCACGACGGTCGATACAACCATGGTATCACCGAGTCTTGCGAGTACTGCTGAGGTTGCTTGTTCTGCGAGTATTCCTGTTTCGAGGGTTAATGTCTTCCCATTGAGATCAAAAGTCTTTGAGGCTTGCTTCATTTATTTCATTCCTACTTTCTCACCAATCGTTATTGCACGATCTTTATCGGTTTTCACTAAAAAATTATATAATCTGCGTCGTTTTGAGAGCATATTAAGCAGTCCACGACGGCTATGGGAGTCTTTCTGATGGATCTTTAAATGATCAGTAAGTTTGAAAATTTTATGCGTCAAAAGCGCAATCTGTACTTCAGGACTGCCGGTGTCTCCGGACATCACTGCATTTTGTTCTATAATTGTTTTCTTTTCGTCTGTACTTAATGGCATAACGGTTATTATATCAAATAGTCTTGGCTAATTCAATCTTGACTGAGAGTTTTAAGAATAGTTATTCTTGTACTTTGGAGCTTTTGAATACTTTTGGTACGAACCAATCACTTGGTACCTCATCACTTTTTCCTGGCTCATCCTGAACTTGTTCTGACTGAACTGGAGTAGCCTGAACAGGAGCTTCACTAAAGGAAGGTTTATTCTGTTCACTCATAGGTATCTGTGTGTCTTCTTTGGGAGCGGATTGCTCTATTACCTCAGATTGCTGTGGGTTACTGCGAGATGGCGCTTCTTGTCGAGGCTTTTTTTGTTCTCCTGAACGGGACTGTGTAGCAGTTTTTCTGCGTGCATTATGAGCTAAGAGATATGCAGCACTCGCAAATGCAGCAGACGAAGTATTTTGTGCTGAGAAGTTATTTGTGGCAAAAACAACCCCATCCATCAAATTTTGTGATATATCTGCATCAACTGGCAATCCCATTTCTCGGATCAGCATAGTAACAATCTCTGAAATAGATGAAAATTCACTATCAGCAAGTGTTATTTCTCCAAAGTCCTGTTGTGGAACTACGGTATCAAGGCGAATAATTTTTACATTCGTATCAGGAGCAACCAAACCTGCCATTTCTTCTTCTTTTCTGATCCCAATTGTAACAATCACCGATGGATTTGAACCAGATCGAATAAAGTCAACATCTTTTTCACTAAATGAGATCCCTTTATCTTTTGCAGCAAATAAATTGATGTTTAATCTGTTTCCTTCAATATTATATGAGACTTTTTCTACTTCTCCTTCATAATATGGGAGAGAAACGACCAATTTTTTGGTTACACCGTCAAAACTGCGAGATAGTTTATCAATTCCTACTAAATTTGAGATCTCAACTAATGGATCTTTTTTTGATACTATTTGGACATTTTTTCCAGCTTCTTGCAACGCTAAAAATAGCGCAAGTCCTGCACCTACTTTATCAAGTGATTGAAATTCAGTCACAAGAATACCGATGCTATCTGCTCCTTGCAGAAGCTCTTTTACTTGTGGAATAAGTTGAGAAATTCTTTGATTATCCATATAAATAATAGGAAAATACTATCCTATTAGAATTATCTATAGGATATTAACATATCACCGGGGCGAAAGTCAACTGGGGTAGTGAGGGCAACGCCGCATTCTTGACCTTTACCTACTTCTTTGACATCCTCTTTCATACGCTTGAGCGTGGCTATTTTTGCCTCACCTGTTACCGTTCCTTCTCGCTCTACTCGAACGGTATCATTAAGCAATAAACGACCTTCATTTACGCGTACTCCCAAAATCTCACCCTCAGTACCTTGAAATGAGGCAATTATTGACGCTTTTCCAAGTATTTTTTCTCTGCCTTCTTCTTGAACCATGGCTACTGCGTCTGATATCTCATCTAATAGTTCATAAATAATTGAATAAATCCGGTAAAAAACATGCTCATTATCTGCCATTTGTTTTGCTTCTTTAGCAATTGAGACATTAAATCCAAGCACAATTCCTTTAAAATCTTTTGCCATCATCACGTCTGATACTGCGATCTCTCCCTGTCCTTCAGAAAGTACGGTAATATCATCAGGAAGTGATTCTTTTATAGCCTCAAGCTCACCTGCAGTTTGTGTTTTGAGAATTACTGATACTGAGCTTGGTTTTTCGTTAAAAAATGCAGTCATATCACTGGTAGAGCCAGATTTTTTGAGTACTTCTTTGACAATATCTTCTTGAGCCTGAGCAGTAGTAAATACTAACGACCCTGCAGGAAGTGTTTTTGTTAACCCGATTATCTCAACCGCCTGTCCTGGCTCTGCAGTTTTGACTGAGGTAAGATGAGTATCAAATAGCGCACGCGCTTTTCCAACTTCTTCTGCAAATCTGAAAAGTTTTTCACCGGTATTGAGTGTTCCTTGCTTTACGACAACACTTGCAACTACTCCTCGACGTTTGTCTAAAAGAGATTCAATAACAACTCCCAAAAATGGTTTTGTACCGTCTTTTTCTTGAGCAGACATATCATATACCAGCACAATCAGATCGAGAAGTTCTTGGATATTTTGTCCTGTTTTTGATGATACTTCAATATATGGAACATCTCCTCCTAGTCCCTCTAACAATACTCCTTCTTTGAGTACTGATTGTTTCGCACGTTCAATAACCGCTCCTTCCATATCAATTTTGGTAAATACGACAATAAAAGGAATTTTTGCTTCACGAATTTTTTCAATTGATTCACGAGTCTGAGGCATTACTCCGTCATCTGCTGCAACAATAAGAAGAACGATATCTGCAGCACTTACTCCTTGAGAGCGCATATTTGCAAATGCTTCGTGCCCTGGAGTATCAACAAAGGTGATTAAGCGTTTTTTCCCTTCATGGTCTATCTCTATTGAAGAAGCACCGATTTTTTGGGTAATACCACCACGTTCACCGGCTGCAATATCACTGGTACGAATTTTATCAAGCAATGAGGTTTTTCCATGGTCAACATGACCCAGAACAGAGACTACAGGAGGATACAAAGATTGAGATAATTTTGCTGTTTTTTCCATATATAAAAAGATACTGCGCTTCTCATACTAGTTAGCTTCTTTGGTCGTATCTGATTGTTTAGCTTCAGGTTGTGCTGGTGTTTCAGTTTCAGTTGTTTCTTCTATTGCTTCAGATTCTATCGCTGGAATTTCTTCCTCATCTTGTATATCCTGAGCTTCTTGAACTTCAGCTGCTACTTGTGTTTCAGATTCAAATCCTTCAACTTCAATATTATATTCAGACAATTTTGAAGCAAGACGTACATTTTGTCCTTCTCGACCAATAACCAACGGTAATTCTTCACGTGGTGCACGTACTTTTGCAAGCTTTTCTTCTTCAAATACTTCCACAGTCAAATCTTTTGCAGGAGAAAGAGCGTTCATAATAAGTCGTGCAGGATCATTGTTCCACTGAATCATATCTATTTTTTCAAGACCGTCTAATGCTTCAATGACTGCTTGAATACGAACACCTTTTTGTCCGACACAGCTCCCTACCGGATCAATTCCTGATTGTTCAGAATATACTGCTACTTTTGCACGACTTCCCGGTTCACGCACAACTTTTTTAACGGTCACACTACCGGCAGCAACTTCAGGTACTTCACGACGAAGTAATCCTTCAATAAGCCCCGGATGATTACGAGATACGATAATTTCTCGTCCACGCTCTTCACTGATCTCAACAATGTATACCGGCATTTTTTTATTCAGGAAATATGATTCATTTGGAATTTTCTGTGAAGGAGGAATAACGGCCTCAGCTTTACCAATATCTACAATAATAGTAGGACCTTGGAATCGTAAAATCATACCGTTCACAACAGTACCTACTCTTTTTGTATATTCACCGATGATTGCGTCTTTTTCTTTTTCTCGGATTTTTTGAAGTAATACTTGTTTTGCGGTTTGTGCAGCAATACGACCAAATCCCGGAGGAGTAATATCTTTTCCTTCTTCCATGATCCGTGTTTCACCTGTTTTCTCATCAAGTTCTACGGTCAGCTTTTCGACAACTTCTCCGTCTTCAGTAACTTCTTCTTCAACCGGATGATCTTTTTTGTATGCAGCTAAAATTGCGTTCTTTATGGTATCAAGTACCACTTGAGGATCAACACCTCTTTCAGAGGCGACTTGGTTTAATGCTAATGTAAATTCACTTCTTTGTAATACAGCCATAATAAAAAATATGGTGGGCAATTCCCACCACATAATCAAGGTCTATTGTACAGCTAAAGCACTCCTAAGTCAAGGTAGACAAAGCTAAAATTTATTAAAAAATAAGCGCTTTATACTCTATATATAGATAAAACTATCTAGAATTTATACTCTGGTAATTATTCGTACCGTAATGCATCTATTGGAGAGAGTCGAGCTGCACGTCGTGCAGGGTAAAGTCCAAATGCTACTCCTACAAGTGTTGAAACTCCAACTGCTATAAGTACCGCAGGAATACTAATCACAAACGGAATTCCTGCAACAAGCGAAATCAGATATGCTCCACTTATACCAATCACAATTCCCACTACTCCACCTGAAAGTGTCATAATAACTGCTTCTATCAAAAATTGCATAAGTATATCCTTTTCTTTTGCACCAATTGCTTTGAGTAATCCAATTTCTCGTGTCCGTTCTGTGACTGATACTAACATAATGTTCATTACCCCTACTCCACCTACTACGAGTGATATTCCTGAAATTCCTGCAATCATGGCAGTCAAAAGACTGGTAATTGTCTGCACCGTACCTAAAATATCCTGTGCACTTTGAATTTGAAAATCGTCTTCATCTCCTTCTTCTAGATTATGTTCTTCCCGTAACAACGCCGTTACATCTTCTATAGTCTGATTTATTTGATCTGTATCATGGACACTGACATCAATTTCTTGAATATATTCTTGTCCGGCAATTTCGTTAAACACTACATTAATAGGTACATACACCACATTATTTAATATACCTCCTGCAAGAGCGCTTGAAGACTCAACTACCCCTATCACTTGAAACGGAATATTTTTTATTCTAATTCTTTCACCTACTGGGTCTGTATCTTCACCGAAAAATTTTTCTGCTACATCTACCCCAAGTACCGCAATCCTTTCTGCACCACTATCGTTTTCTTCAGACAAAAAATCTCCATACAAAATATCAGGGTTCAGTATTGCGAAAACCTCACTTGTTGTTCCGTATATCATCAAAGAATCTTTTTCATCATTTGCCGTAACCAACGTAGTGGTAACCGCATTTGGAACAACTGCTTTGACATTAGTTAAAGATGTATCTTTTTGTATTGCTTCCATATCATCCATTGTCAACGTATTTACTCCTGTAAATGAGCTAAATGTGTCTCCACCAGGCGTGATCTGAAAATAGTCAGTACCAAAGCTTGAAAGCTCTTTTGTGACAAAAGCTACTGCTCCTTGACCTATGGATACAATTAAAATTACTGAAGAAATACCAATGATTATTCCCGTCATCGTCAAAGAAGTACGCAATAGGTTACTTTTCAGTGCTTGTATTGATGTATGTATGAGTTCTTTATAATCCATATTATCTTTTCTTATCCGAAACAATTTTTCCGTCAACTATTCTGACAATTCTTTTTGCATATTGTGCAATTTCTTCCTCATGCGTGATGATCACAATGGTTTTTCCGTCAATATTCAGTGCTTTAAAATATTCCATAATCTCATGTGAAGTCTTTGTGTCCAGATTACCGGTAGGCTCATCTGCCAAGATAATAGATGGGTTCATCACGATTGCACGAGCAATTGCCACACGCTGGATTTGACCTCCTGAAATATGATTAGAAAGATTTTGTGCTTTGTCAGCAATTTTTACCAGTTCCAGTGCACCCATTGCACGTACTGTTCGCTCAGTCTGTGAAACTCCAGCATACATCATAGGACGCTCTACATTTTTGAGAACTGTTGTACGAGAAAGTAAATTAAAGGACTGAAAAACAAATCCTATCTCTTTGTTGCGTATCTCAGATAACTGATCATTTGAATAACTTGAAATATCTTTTCCGTTAAGCGAATATACACCACTGGTTGGGGTGTCAAGGGCTCCGAGTATATGCATCATAGTCGACTTTCCACTCCCTGACGGGCCCATAATCGCTACAAATTCTCCTGTGTGAATAGAAAGAGACACCCCATTTAATGCTTGATAAAATTCATCGTCAGCCAATGGATACCGTTTGGTAACATTTTCAAGATGTATGAGAGGGGACTTGCGTGCCATTATTGCTAGAAAAGACTTCCTCTTTGTATTTGGTCATTTGGAAGTGAGATAATAATTTCCTGACCTTCACTAACACCTTTGATAATCTGCGTTCTGTCATCTCCTTTTATCCCAACTTCAACAGGGATATAATCTATTTCTTTGGTTTTTTTATTCTCAACTCTCACTGCCCGCCCGCCTTTGTATGGTTTGACCGCACTGTTTGGCACTGATAAAACATCCGCTGCTCTGTCAACTTCAATATCTACATTCGCAGTCATCCCAGGTCTAATACGATCA
>DAOMRL010000016.1:0-13689 GCA_035445865.1 Candidatus Levyibacteriota bacterium | reverse complement strand
AGACGGGAAAACCGAAGCAGAAGTAGTATTACATATTACTCCGTTTGAAAATGGAGAAGAATTAGTCACAAATAAAAAAATTGTAATAGATGGTCCAGGGGACTATGAAATCATGGATGTTGCGATCACTGGTGTGTCTCATGGTGATTTTATGGGATATATTATTGATGATGATACAACAAGGGTTTTGATTGCCCCATCGCATGCAATCGATAAAGTAAAAGACGAAGAAGGGTTTGCGGCATTGATTTTAAAAGCAGTGGCTGCTGTTGATATCGAAAAAATTACATCCTTTGCTCCTGATATTTGTATAGTACTTGGTGATCCAATGTTGCTTGATCACGCAACTGATGCAAAAAAAATAACAAAAGTGAATGTCCGAAAAGTAGATGAGACTCTCAAAGGGCAGGTAGTTGTGTTGCAAAAAGAATAAGTAAGTATCTTGATTTTTTGTTTTTCAAGAGTGCTGATCTTGAATCTTCAGTATATTTCCTGCCAATTAAATCTAATGTAAAAACGTATGGCCATAACCCGCATTCCTCCTCATGATGACGATGCAGAACTCGCTGTACTCGGAGCGTTGCTTATTGACCGTGAAGCAATAACCATTGTATCTGAGGTAATAAAACCTGACAATTTTTATTCAGATATCAATCGTATGATATATGAAGCAATGTTGTCTTTGTGGGATGATCGCAAACCTATTGATCTGCTCACGCTTACTACTGCACTGAAAGTAAAAAAACAGCTCGAGAAAGTAGGGGGATCAACATTTCTTTCTTCACTTGCAAACGTTGTTCCGACCGCTGCTAATGTTGAACATTATGCAAACATTATTCGTGAACGACATGTGAGAAGGTCTATGATTTCTCTGGGTGCCCATATGACCGATATTGCGTTTCAGGAAGACAAACCTACTGCTGAGATACTTGATGAAGTAGAGCAAAGTATTTTTCGTGTGAGTCAAGAACATGTCCAACAAGGATTTATCCATATTAAAGAAACACTGGCAGAGAGTTTTGACAGACTTGATGAATTGCACAAAAGTGGAGGAAGTCTTCGTGGAGTAGAGACAGGATTTACTGACATTGATAATTTATTATCAGGTATGCAGCCTTCTAATTTGTTGATTTTAGCAGCTCGTCCAGGTACTGGAAAAACAGCGTTTGTGATCAATGCTTCAATGTTTGCAGCAGCGCAAAAAAATCCGGTAGCAATATTTTCGCTTGAGATGAGTAAAGAAGAGTTAGTTGATCGTTTGCTGGTGTGTAAATCAGAAATTGATGCGTGGAAATTAAAGACGGGCAGACTGAACGAACAGGATTTTGAAAAGTTATCACTTGCGATGGGAGAACTTGCAGAATATCCGATATTTATTGATGATACACCCGGTATTTCGGTGGCAGAAATTAGAACAAAAGCTCGAAGACTTCACTTAGAACACGGTCTTAAGATGATTGTTGTTGATTATTTACAACTTGCAAATGCAGGGAAAAAGTTTGAGAACAGAAATCAAGAAGTATCATTTATTTCTCAAAGTATGAAAAATCTTGCACGTGAACTACGAATTCCTGTACTTGCCTGTTCACAACTTTCTCGTGCAGTAGAGCATCGAGGTGGAGATAAAAAACCACAGCTTGCTGATTTACGAGAATCAGGAGCAATTGAACAAGATGCTGATGTAGTTATGTTTTTATACAATCCGGAAGAAATGCTTACTCCACAGCGAATCATCAGAGTACTAGTTGCCAAACATCGAAATGGCGCAACAGGGGAAAAAGAGCTCCTCTTTAGAGGAGATAAGATGAAGTTTTATAACATAGATCACTCGCAAATTACTCAAGAAACAACCGTTACCGTGTCTGCGGGATAGAATGTTTTAACTTTTCTTACACCTCTCTTAGTCGTTCCTGTTACAATTGACAATTCATGATTAAAAAAGACCCATTGTGGTACAAAGATGCCATTATTTATGAAGTGCACGTCAAATCTTTTTTTGATAGCAATGAAGATGGAGTAGGTGATTTTAATGGACTTACTATGCGCTTGGATTATCTTGAGAGCCTTGGAGTAGATTGTATTTGGTTGCTCCCTTTTTACCCCTCACCGCTTCGTGATGATGGCTATGACGTAGCAGATTTTTACAATGTTCATCCGGATTATGGCACAATTGATGATTTTAAGAAATTTATAAAAGAAGCACACAAGCGGGGCATTCGTGTCATTGCTGACATGGTTTTTAATCATGTTTCCTCTGATCATCCGTGGTTTCAAGAGGCTCGTCTTGATCCTAAATCCCCAAAAAGAGATTATTTTGTCTGGTCAGACACAGACAAAAAATATCAGGATGCCCGTATCATTTTTATAGATACAGAAGTATCTAACTGGACATGGGATCCGATTGCAAAACAGTATTATTGGCATCGGTTTTTCAGTCACCAGCCAGATCTTAATTTTGAAAATCCTGAGTTGCGGGAAGAGATGAAAAATGTTGTACGGTATTGGCTAAAACTAGGACTGGACGGATTTCGATGTGATGCAGTACCGTATCTTTTTGAAAAAGAGGGGACAAATTGTGAGAATTTACCGGAAACGCATGCATATTTGAGAGAGATTCGGGCAATGCTTGATGAGGAATTTCCTGAAGCAATTTTACTTGCTGAGGCCAATCAATGGCCGACAGAAGCAATCCCATATTTTGGTAATGGAGATGAGTTTCATATGGCTTTTAATTTCCCGCTCATGCCACGTCTTTTTATCGGTATTCGTAAAGCAGATCGTAAGCCGATTGTTGATATTTTACAACAGACACTCAATATTCCACCAAATGCGCAGTGGGCAAAGTTTTTACGTAACCATGATGAGTTAACTTTGGAAATGGTAACTGATGAAGAGCGTGACTATATGTATAACGAATATGCCAAGCACCCTAAAATGCGTCTTAACCTAGGCATACGGCGACGCTTAGCCCCATTGGTAGACAATGATCGTATGACACTCGAACTGCTCTATGCGCTCCTGTTTGCGTTGCCTGGGAGCCCTGTCATGTATTATGGTGATGAGTTAGGTATGGGAGATAATGTTTTCTTAGGGGACCGTAATGGAGTAAGGACTCCGATGCAATGGACACCTGATCGTAATGCAGGGTTCTCGCTTGTTGACCCAGAACAGTTATATTTACCGATTATTGAAAATCCTATGTTTCACTATCAGTCACTCAATGTAAAAACACAATCACGTTTGCCATATTCACTCCTTAACTGGACACGATCACTTATACAGTTACGGAAAAAAACAAAAGCATTTGGTAGAGGAGGGATTAAAATATTGGATATAGAAAATCAAAGCATTTTAGCATTTATCCGGACGTATAAAAATAAAGATGTTCTATGTGTATTTAATTTATCCCGAAAGCCTCAGTATTTTCAATTGGAACTGGATGAGTACATCGGTATTAAACCTCAAGAGATGATTGGTGAAGTATTATTTCCTCGTATCAAAGACCGTCCATATCTCTTTACTCTTACCGGCCTCAGATTTTTGTGGTTTGAGTTGGACCCAAAGACGAAGAAGAAAACAAAAAAGTGACAATTTAGTTACTTATTGAGATGTATTTATTCCGAGGTGTTCTTCAATACGTTCAACTCTCTGGCGGAGTTCCACATCCGCACGATCCAAAACTGCCAACATTACACGAACATCTTTTTGAACCTTATTAAGATCAGATTTTATGCTTTTAACATTCTTATTAATCGGTGAAACTTGTTTTTCAATTTTTTCATCTACGATTTGTCCAATTGCAGATAAATCTTCCTTTGTTAACATACAGAGAGTATACTCTTATTGGTTTTTTTATGTCAATAAGCCTAAAACCTAATTAGCTGATCCACTTGCTTCCGGAGTAGAGGAGGGGGTGTAATTAAATTCTCTTGTGAGTAATTCTTGATCGTTTGATGTAGTGCTTTGTACTCTGAGCTCTAGTTTTTTTGCTCCTTCCGGCATGTTGTATAGTGAGATTGAGTTACTACTGTATTCTGACCACTGTCCATCATTGATGCGATATGACCATACTACAGAACAATATTCACTGTCAGAATAATTAATATGTATATTTACGGGATTTTCAGTCACTGTCTGTCCTTGTGCTGGGTATGAAATATTGATTGGTCCGACTTCTTTTTTACATGGTTGGGTAGATATTATTTTCTCTGTTATTGTTGTTTGAGCAGATTGACCTGCACTGGGTACGTCTTTGATGATGATTTCTTGTGTTGCAGGGGTTACTTGTGCTGCATCTGCTTTATCCTTTTTCATTTCTGACAAATTATTGAGATTTGTCACAAGTACGGTAATTAATACAGGAACAGTAAGAAGAGCAGTGACCACTTCTATATAGATTTTTCGATCAGGGACTTTTTTAACCCAGTTTTTAAATTTTTGCACCATGGTAGAGAGTAAATAATGTTCGGCGAATACTCATTCTAACGAATAGAAAGAAAAAATGCAAAGTTGTGTGGCGTGGGAGGGAGTCGAACCCTCATGACCTTGTGGATCAGTAGTTTTTGAGACTACCGCGTATACCATTCCGCCACCACGCCAACGTACAGATTGAAAGTGTTGTAATTATACCATTCGCTTGATTGATTTTCACATTTTTAAGCAGTACAATAGTCCCTATGCAATTTGCAGTTACAGAAAACAGGTTGAGCAATATTTCAGCAGATGTTGTCGTTTTTTTTGCTTATCAAGGAAAGAAAAATTATCAGCTGGCATCAGAGGTAAAACAACTCCCAAAAAAACTCCAAGAAGAAGTGATTTCACAGCTAGAACTCGATCAGTTTGAAGGAAAAAAAGGTGAAATAGAATTTGTATTTACGCATAATACAATTTTAGCTCCTCGAGTTGCTGTAGTTGGCCTGGGAGAAAAAAAAGACGTTACTCACAATACAATTCGTGAGGTTATGGCATTACTCACAAAAAAAATCAATAAATCAGTTAACTCAATCGCAACATCATGTATTGTTAATCTGATTGATATCGAGTTACAGGCACAAGTCATTCTCGAAGGAGTAGAATTGGGCACGTACCGTTTTGCAAATTATAAGGAAAGAGATCCTGCTGAAAAAGAACTTGAGATGCTTATCGTGTCTGTAGTTGATAAAAAAGAACAGAGTAAAGTCTCAAGAGGATTAGCAACTGGTCACGCGTATTATCTTGCGACAAAAATGGCTCGGGATCTTGTTAATGAACAGGCAGCAATTGCTACACCTACGTTACTTGCAAAAGTAGCAGAAGAAATTGCGCTACAAAACCCTCAGATTACCTGTACAGTATTTGATAAAAAACAACTTGAAGAAATGGGAGCGTTTGCATTTCTAGGAATAGCTCGAGGGGCAGACACACCACCAAAGTTTATAGTATTGGAATATACACCCAAAGTACAAAAAATAAAAAAGAACGTTGCATTAGTTGGTAAAGGAATAACATTTGATACAGGTGGGATTAATGTAAAACCTGAAGGATATATGACGACAATGAAGCAAGATATGGCAGGTGGTGCCGCAGTGTTGGGTGTGTTTTCAGCAATGAGCGTAATAAAGCCATCTTTTCCTGTATTAGGAATTATTGCTGCTACTCCTAACGTAGTATCCGGAAGTTCAATTGTCCCTGGAGACGTAGTTCATGCTATGAATGGTAAATCAATTGAAGTAAATCACACAGATGCTGAAGGACGAGTGACGCTTGCTGATAGTCTTTCATACGCAGTACAAAAAAAAGCAACTGAGATTATTGATCTAGCAACCCTAACAGGCGCCTGTATGGTAGGGCTAGGGACTGATATCGCAGGTGTTATGGGAAATGACACAGATTTAATTGAGAACCTTAAAAAAGCATCTATAGCAAGTGGAGAGAAAATCTGGGAGTTGCCATTGCCGGACGAGTACAAAGAACTGAACAAAAGTGAAGTAGCAGATGTATCAAATCTCCCAAGTAGTAGGTATGGTGGAGCAATCACGGCGGGGTTATTTTTACAAGAATTTGTAGACAACACTCCTTGGGCGCATATCGATATTGCAGGGCCTGCTTTTGCAGAAAGGGAATACCGTTATGGCCAAAAAGGTGGAACAGGATTTGGTGTTCGGTTATTACTCAACTATTTAAGAAACAGCAAAAGTTAGTGTCAAAAGACAAGGGGGGTGGTGTTTGGCGAGTAGTTTTTATATAATAACTGAGCGAAAACGTGATACTGCATACTCGTTATTCACTACTAAATTATGATAGGTGTACAAGATTTACGGGCAGGAACAACATTTGAAGAAGATAATCAGATCTTTGTTGTATTGTCATACGAACATATTAAAATGGGGCGGGGAAGTGCAAATATCAAAGTAAAAGTGCGCAATCTTCGCAGTGGAGCAATCACAGAAAAAGGATACACAAGCGGAGCACAGGTCAGACCGGCCAAAACTCAAAATCGTGAATATCAATTTCTCTATAAAGATAGTGAAAATGCTTTTTTTATGGATCCTCAAACATACGAACAGCAGGAAGTTCCTTTAGCAAAATTAATCGGAAATGAATTTCTCCAAGAGGGTAATACCGTTGTTTTACAGTTTTATGATGATGAGCCGCTTGCGTTGCAGTTACCTCCAAAAGTAACCCTAAAAGTTGCAGATACTCCTCCTGGCGTAAAAGGGAATTCAGCAAGTAATGTATATAAAGATGCAACACTTGAGAATGGTATGAATGTTAGAGTTCCATTGTTTATCAACAACGGAGACGAAGTAGTTGTTGATACACGGGATGGAAGTTACACAAAACGTGCGTAATACTCCTCAAATTCTTTTTTTTCTCAAACAGTCGTTGAGATAGTGAGGTATAATAAATAAGTATACTGATCTTGTTTTCGCATGAAATATTTACTCCTTATTTCACTCACATCATTTAGGCGCTCACTCAAACCATTATTGTTATCCCGATCTTTTAGTGTTTTTATTTTATCAGTCCTTTTTACCCAAACAGCATTTAACATGATGTACATCGGACTTATATTCCGTGTATTTTCACTCACCTCGTCTTCATTTGCCGTATCAATGCTCATATTAACGGTTTTGTTACCTCAGGTAGTACTGAGTTTTATTGGTGGTATTGTGGCAGATTTACAAAATAAAAAAAAGATACTCATAATCGGGAACATATTACGGGCGGTCATGATTCTGCCATTAATTGGACAAGGAGACTCCATTGCATTGGTATATCTGATTGCACTGGCAATCTCTATTGTTACGCAATTTTATGTACCTGCTGAAGCTCCACTCATACCACATCTCGTGCAGAAAAAAGATTTGCTGGTAGCAAACTCAGTGTTTGGAGTTTGTTTGTTTGGGTCAACCCTCATCGGTTATGTTTTGGCGGGTCCAATTATCCAAGCGTACTCTCATGTCGGTGCTTTTATTATAATCGGTGTGCTGTATGCACTTGCAGCAATCTTGGCTTCATTTATTCCACGGCACAAAGACGCATCACATGATGATGATACAGACTCTCCGGCACTTGTACAACGGTCCTTAAAAGAAGAAATTCACAATTTGTATAGATTGTTAAGGTATACACGAGTAGCAGGGAACAGTTTTTTTCTTTTGGCATTTTCTCAAGTGGTTATATTAATTCTTGCAAACCTTGTCCCAAGTTATGCTGAAACAATATTACAAGTACAAGTAGAGCAGTTGTCGTTGTTAGTATTTGCACCAGCTGCTGTAGGCATGGTTGTTTCTGCCTTTTTGATTGCCACAGTATTCAAAGATCGTGATAAGAACAAGCTAATGGATATAGGAGTATTTATGTCAGGGATCACCTTGATATGTTTTCCCGGCATATCAGAAGTGGTTGACCTCACTGTTGTTAAATCGCTTAATACATTGCCATATGTCAATATAACGGCATCATCATTAGTGCCTCTTTTTGCAGGAATTGCAGGGTTTGCAAATGCACTTATTTTTGTTCCAAGCCAAACGGTTATACAAGAAATTGTTCCTGAACATTCACGGGCAAAATTATTTGGATTGTTATATGCGCTGATTGGAGCAGTCTCACTTATTCCTGTTATTGTGAGTGGAGGGGTAGCTGATGTCTTCGGGGTTCAGTCAGTATTATTATTGCTTGGGTGCATTATAATAATCCTAGGATTTGTACGGATAAAATATAGTCATGATTGAGTTTTTATTATTATTAGTAACGGTATTTTTTAGTATGTTTTTGGTATATTCACTTGCCAAAAACGATTTTGTATTATTGCGCAAAAATGTATCTCTGCATGAGTTGTTTGATGGCGTAATTTTAAGTATGTTGGTAGGATTATTGCTTGCACGGATATTTTACCTCTTTGAGATACAAGAATTTAGTTGGTTTCATCCGTTTCGATTTTTTCACTTACTCAAACTTCCCGGACTCTCTCTCTTTGGATTTTTTGTCGGCATAATTCCTGTGTTGTATTTTTTCTTGAGAAAAAAGAAAGTATTACTTAGGACGTATGATATTGTTTTTATCGCTCTTTTTCCCGTTTTTATTTTCTCACTAGTGACGCGCTCATATTCTCTTTTAATTCCCGGATTTGTTATACAGATACTGCTTGCTGTTGCAGGATGTATTATTCTTTGGATATGTACACGGTTTTATCATAACTACACATTAAAAGACGGAAGTATTGCCATGATTATTTGTATGGTTATTTGTCTTGACCTTTTCTTGTATGGATTTGTTGGGGAACATAAAACACTGTTACTTATCTTTTCATTTTCACAAATTTCCTCAGTCATTCTTTTTCTTGGAGCAGGAGTCTTCCTTATCAAAAATCAATTTGAGCTATTCTCAAAAAAACGCTGATATGATCAAACAACCCCCCTCTATTATTTTTGAAAACGATTTTTTGTTTGTTATCAATAAACCATATGGAATGGTAGTTAATAAAGCAGATACTACAAAAGATATGTATACAGTACAAGATTGGGTAGAAGCAGAGTTTACAACGTTTGGGCATACGTTTACTGGAGATAAAGATTCAGATTTTTATAAAAGGGCAGGTATCGTGCATCGAATTGATAAAGAGACGTCCGGAGCACTTATCATTGCAAAAAATGAAGAAACATTCTTTGCATTACAAAAACAGTTTAAAGAAAAAACAGTACATAAAAAATATGTAGCGTTGTGTCATGGACATATCAGACCTGAAGAAGGAGTTATAGATGTTCCGGTAGGAAGACTTCCTTGGAATAGAAGAAAATTTGGTGTTGTAGCAGATGGACGAGAATCACGAACTAAGTATGCGCTTGATAGAACATACAACGCTCCAAATAAAGAAGTTCTCTCACTTGTTAATTGTTTTCCAGAGACTGGTCGAACACACCAGATTAGAGTACATATGCGCTATATTGGTTTTCCGATTTTTGGAGATCCATTATATGCCGGTCGGAAAAACAGCAAGCGAGATAGAAAATTGTTAGAAAGACATTTTCTCCATGCACAAGAAGTGTCATTTATAAATCCGTCTGATAAAGAGCGTATTAGTGTTGTGGCTCCTTTCCCTCCTGAATTGGTTGATTTTCTTGCTACACTTACCTAAACTTGTAAAGACATGAAACATGGTGAGCTTGGTTCTCTCATAGCAAAAAAAAATAACGGGTTTTATCTCACAGTATTTTTTATCTTTTTTGGAACAGCCATTCTTCTTTCACTTGTGGCACGGGGAATAACTCTTTATAACAATGCACAATTTACCGGCAATAGTATTATGTTACTAGTTGTAACAGAAAAGAATTCGCATATTATGCGTCTTGATAAAGCCACACAACAGCTTTCTTTATTAAAAATTGTAGACGTTGCAATTGATACAGACGATATAAGTACGGCAAGTATTCGTACCGGTGTACCCATTCACGCAGCAATAATAATAAAAAATCCTACAGCAGATATACGGGATATAGTAACGGTTGGTGGAATCATAAAACTTTTGATGAGCAATGGTGTTTCGTTGATACAACTAAATGAATACGATGCAGTAAACATTGCATATGCTGCACAAAAAATCCCGAGTGATCGAACAACGGTTAAAGAAATAAAAAATTACATCGATGATCGATCAATTATCTCTCAAATTGATCATGAACTCTATGAACTGTTCCGAGATCCGGAAGTAATCAATGAAAGAATCAGTATTGAAGTGGTAAATGCCACAAATATCAGCGGACTTGCTACATCTGTTGCTCAAATGCTTGAAAATGGAGGGTACACGGTTGTTGCAATCCGCTCGTCACAGGTACAAAAATCCATGATTCAAACAAATAATACTGAGACAATCACTGCAAAAAACGTAAAAAAAATATTTGGATTCCCTCAAACATCCTTAGGGAAAAATGCTGTTGCTGATATTAGGATTGTAATTGGAGAAGATACAGAGCAATAGGGTATACTACATATATGATACTACTAATTATTGTGGTACTTGTTGGGATTTCTTTTTTGTGGGCAGTATACGCTTTGCACAAAGAAGAGAGAACACATGGTAAAATAACCCATGCAAAACACGAATTACACAAAGAAAAAATTTTGTTTCGACGTGATACTCACTAACGAGATTTGAGAGAAGATTGTGTTGCCACAAAGGACGGTTGATGTTTAAATTTATCAGCTCTTTTTATTTCTTTAATAAATACGACGACACTTTTATCATTAACTGATTTGATAATTGCTTTATATTCATTTCCACCTTGAATAAAATCAGTAAGTCTCATCCCAATATTGTCAGGGAGCATACCAATAAATGTTTTTACATTATTTTGAATAAATATTTTTGATCGTTTTGCAACCAGATATACTTGTTCACCGGTTTGTAGTGTTGAGAGGGTTTTTTTGTCTGCAAGATTTTTGAGTTCAACGGTTTTTGTTTTTCCGGCTTCTTCAATATATAAATCATTTACATTTAATTCAAACGAACGTAAAGAATTTTTTGATGATCCGTTAGAGACAGACTGTGCTTTTTTGATATTTTTGAGTGCAATAGGATTGGTCGGATCAATTTGTAGGACAGACTGATACATTTTTTCTGCCTCTTTATTTTTTGATGTTTGTAAATACGCAAATCCAAGCCTATTAAGCGTGTCTACGTCAGTAGGGTTTTCCAAAAGAATATCAAGATTTGCTTGGATAGCTTGGTCCCATTTACTTTCAAGTGCACATTTGATAGCGATATCTTTAAGTGGAGAGGCCATGTGTATATCTCTGATGTCTGCAAGTTAGGCAGATTACAATGATACTCATTCTAAGTAATTTCATTGAAAATGTCAAGGAATTCGAGGTATAATAGGGGATTGAAATATGTCAGGACACAGTAAATGGTCAACAATTAAAAGACAAAAAGGTGTAGCCGATGCAAAACGCGGACAGGCGTTTACCAAACTATCAAATGCTATAACACTTGCTATCAAGCAGGGTGGAGGAATTGCAGATCCTGATAGTAATTTTAAGCTTCGATTAGCAATAGATCGTGCTCGTACCATGAATATGCCCAAAGACAATATTGAGCGGGCAATAGATCGAGCAAAAGCTTCGTCTAAAGATTCTTTTGATGAAGTTGTCTATGAAGGATTTGCTCCCGGCGGTGTCGCAATTATTATTGAGGCTGCAACTGATAATAAAAATAGGACCACATCCGAAGTAAAAAATCTGATCGAAAAAAATGGTGGATCGATGGGAAACCCAGGATCTGTCAGTTATATGTTTGCGCGTCGGGGAGAACTTGTTGTAAAGAAAAATGGTATATCTGCAGATGATATTTTAACTGCTGCACTTGATGACGGACTTGAGGACATTGAAGAGGAAGCAGAGGTATTTTTCTTGTATACATCCCCAGAAAATCTTATGAAAGTAAAGACAGCTATAGACACAGCAGGGTTTGAGATTGAAAATGCAGAACTTGTATACAAACCAACTACTACTATTGAAGTAGATGAAGCATCCTACCAAAAAATAGAAGATCTTATGAATAAAATTGATGAGCACGATGATGTGCAAAAAATATATAGTAATGTAGCGTAATAAATTTCCGTTTTAATACCAAGTACAATGAAGACGAGTATCCATCTGATAATAGTGACAAGTGATAATAGGAAATTTTATAATACTACTACATGAAATTATTTTCTCCGTTATTTAACCTTTCAAAAAGACAGAAGCTGGTTTTAGCGACTATTTTTCTCACATTGTGTTTACTTGCGTCTGAAATTTTTTCAGGGGTAAATCATATTTTTGTTGGTTTTGTTCTCTCTATTGTGACTACATTTGTAATCTTTTTGATTTTACGTCGCGATATGGCAGGATCATTTTACTATCCTCTTTTTATTCTCCCATTTTTTTATACATTATCAGTGAGTGTTTTTTATCTATTAATTCCGCCACGACTGATATCAATTATTCTGTTAACAGTATTTTATGCATTTGGATTGTATTCATTATTTTTAACTCAAAATATCTTTGCGGTATCAAGTGTAAAGACGATTAATTTGCTACGGAGTGCTCGTATTGTATCGTTTGTCATTACGGTGTTGGTCCACTTTTTGATGGTAAATATTATTTTTTCGCTCCGCTTACCGGTGTATGTAACACCAATTCTCATTGGACTTATTGGAGGGCTTCTCAATATGCAATCGTTATGGGTATATATCCTTGAAAAAACGCAGGTAAAAGAGCTTATCACATACTCAGCAATCATTGGTATGTTACTTATGCAACTTTCTTTTGTGCTTGTCATCTGGCCAATTGACGCATCTATTTATTCGATATTTCTCACCGGAATTTTTTATACCTATTCAGGTCTTTCTCATGCGTGGTTTGAAAAAAGATTATTTAAAGGAGTATTGTGGGAGTATATTTGGGTAGGCTTTTTGTCAATTTTTATTCTCCTTGCCTTTGCAAAGTGGGGTATTTAGTCAATTATCATATATTGTCCTATAGTACATATAAACATATTTTCAATCTATCATTTTAACCATTTACCTTTAATACATCATCTTCTCAAAAACTTCTAAATGTAACGATGACATTAAAAAAGAGAAGAGTGTGGTATTGGAAAGAGAGTAAGCTGATTATTATAAGGGCAGAGTACAAGTTTCATTAGTATCCCAGAGATTCGATTTCAAAAATTGAGGCTATTTGAAGCTAAAAATTGACGTGTTTGGGGAGGAGTGGGTAGTTTTACATTTTGAGATAATAGATCGACTTAAATAAATCTTTATTCGTTCATACAGATAATTACCTTAAAAATTAACTCGATAGACTGGATAAAATATCATTGAGAGGAATGGAAAAGTAGAGGATATTAGCTTCAAATGATACAGTTTGATACATAATAACATCCCATAATAATCCTATAATTATTTTCTTACTTTTCACAGAGTAGTGGGGATAACTTTTCACGACATTCACTATACAATTAGCCTCAAAAGAACATAAATAGATTGAATTTTCAGCCTAAAACGAAAAAAAAGCGAAACTTTTTCTCATGGCACTCTCCTAGAGAGTAGGAGCACCTTTAGCTTCTTATACGTGGTTTAAATATGTGTTTGTGCTCAAATCGCGGTGTCAGAACAGTTATTATATGTAATTTGAGGCTAATACTCTCTAGTGGTGAAGCGTTAT
>DAOMRL010000015.1:0-13927 GCA_035445865.1 Candidatus Levyibacteriota bacterium | reverse complement strand
ATTAGTCAAGATAGTATTGCAAGAGCAGCGTGTGGCACTGATTCAGGATCGGGTGATCAACTCATTGCATATACCGCTTGTAGAACTCAAGCAATAAATGATTATCAGTCTCAAAATAATTGTGTAGGTACTCCTCTTTATCTCTACGGTACCCCAGGAATAAACGTGGCAGTATCATTCCATACCCCTACATTTAATACTAATGTACCCTTGGTTGACAACAAATTTAAAGCTGTACTATCGCAAAACGGAGAATTTCAAGTTGGTAATACTACCTATCAAAGCGTAACATATGATTATACCCCTGCAGTACCTATTATCAAACCACCTCGATATGGGTATCTTGTTGCCAACAAATCTGTCAAAAAAACTGTTCGTGATATAGCAAAACAATTTGGATTTAACGAAAAAGAAACAAATGATATTATCCGAGATATAAGTGCAAAAATATCATCTCCATATGCTTTTATTTCTTTCTATGATCAGCAGACTTCTCATGCAATCCTTCCAATCACATTTAACCCAAAACCTGATGTATACAGAAATATTGTGTTTTATGTAAAAAATCTTGACCAAAAACCAAATTACTCAATACAAGCTCCACAAATTGAAAAAATAAATCGCTACGGATTCACTGCAATTGAAATCTCTCACATTGCTGAATAACCGTGTATGAAAATACTCAATTTTTTCTCCAATTCACATGGTTCAATTACATTTAAAGTTTTGATGGCAGTTGTCATACTTGGTAGCATATCATTAGTAAGTGGCGTATTTCCAAAAAATCAGATCACTCCACAGGATCCGAACGCGCCACGATACAAGCCAATTGATGAAGATACTGTAACAAAAAAATCTTTACAGCTCAAAACGATCAAATTTCAGCAATGCTCAAGTATCTCAGCTATAGACTTACTCGTAGATTACTCAGGATCTATGGGACTTGCTTTTAGCCCTACCAAACTCCCGGCTATGCAAGAAGCATTGAAAATATTCGGACAAAAGTTGACCGATAACTCTCTTATCGCTCTCCACACATTTAATAATACTAACAGGGAAATAATACCTTTTTCGTTATATAAAGATGTAAAAGCAAATTATGATTCAAATATAGACAGACTAAATAATCCACAAGATGCAACTCATACCAGAAGCGCACTTACGTATATAAAACCTAAAATTGAACAAGCACAAGCGAAATGGCCCGGATATCAATTTTCTGTCATACTTTTGAGCGATGGAATTCCCGAACGAGCAAACACACCAATAAAAAAGACTTGTCCTGTCACAAATCCAAAACCAGGTATGCCATCTACAAGAAATTTTTCTATCACTGAAGATCCGACTCAGCCACCAAATGTCGCAGATGATATCAAAAACTTAGGTGTACGGGTATTTTCTATTGCTATCCTTGATCAAACAGATCAATGTTTTAGTAGCGCGCTCAAAGAACTCATGCAAAACGTTGCATCACCAGATAGCTATTATGAAACATACAACCCTGATGATCTCAAAACCATTTATAATAATATCGTTTTTGAGGTATGTAACCAAGCTGGATAAATTGACTATCCACAACCTCTCCTCTACTATAAACATATGCCTAAAAAAAAGACTCGAAAAAAGCGTACACTCTTTAACCGTTTATACCCTTCCCGAGGATCTATTACATTTAAAATTCTGCTTGCAGTAGTGATATTAGGAAGTATTGCGTTTGTAAGTGGCATATTCCCTAAAAATCAGATAACTCCTCAGGATCCGAACAGTCCAAAATACAAGCCAGTTGTAGAAGATGAGACACAACAAAAAGATACTCTACAACTTAAAACAATTAAATTTGAGGCATGTTCACAAACTGTAGCTGTAGAAATGGTACTTGATAGATCATCTTCTATGGGTAGCCCTGCAACAAAAATTGAAAATCTTAAAACAGCAAGTTTATTTTTTGTTAATAAGCTCACCGATGATGCACCTTTTGGGCTCATTACATTTTCAAATACCATAAGAGAAGAATATTCAATTCAGCCATACAAAGATATACGATCAAATGTAGCCACAACAATAAATAGATTAAGCCCAGATGGGACTACCTATACACGAGACGCACTCATCCGAGCAAAACAAGCATTGGAAATTGGAATCCCAAAATTTCCAGGACGACAATTTGTACTTATCCTTGTTTCTGATGGTTTACCTGTTCCTGCCAATACACAAGACCCTCGCACTCCTACAAATATAGGTGATGAAATCAAAAACATGGGAGTAAAAATATTTACAATTGGAATCACACAAGGATTAGGAGGAAATTCAGGAAATATGAGGAGTCTTATGAGTAATATAGCATCCCCGAATAGTTTTTTTGAGGCTCCTGATACAAGTCAACTTGAAAACATTTATAACCAAATAGGCTTTCAAATCTGTAACACTGCAGGATAATAGTGTCATTTGATATACTATATCTCATGGCAGACTTAAATCTCCCAAACCATATAGCAATTATTCCTGATGGTAATAGACGCTGGGCAAAAGAACATAATCTCCCAGTCTTACAGGGACATAGAAAAGGTGCACAAACAACAATTGAGCTCGCACGAAAAATACGCGCGATGGGTATCTCAACACTCACAATATGGGTATTCTCTACCGAAAATTGGAAACGGGAAAAAGATGAGATACAAGGAATCATTGGTTTGCACACAATGCTCAAACAATATGTCAAAGAATGTACGAGAGATAACGTAAAGATTACTCTCCTTGGCCGTCGTGATCGAATGCCCGATAATCTCCTAAAAGTAATTACTGATGCAGAGGAAAAAACAAAAGACAACACCAAATATTTTCTCAATTTAGCATTTGACTACGGTGGGCATGATGAAATAATCCGCGCAATCCGTAAACTTACTCACGAAGAACTTGCAAATCTCACCCCAGAAACATTTGCAAACAACTTAGATACCGGATCTCTTCCTTACCCAAATCCTGATATCGTAGTCCGTACCGGAGGAGAAATAAGAACATCAGGATTTATGCCGTGGCAATCAACATATACTGAATATTTTTTTCTGGAAAAATATTTTCCTGATTTATCAGAATCAGATATAGAAAAAATAGTTACAGAATTTGGAAACCGTCAGAGAAGATTTGGGAAATAACTCCTTTTAATATCCAATTTATATACCAAGGTCCTCATAGTGTTTACTCTAAATTACACACTTTTTTATCAATTACTTTCAAATCTTATTGACTTATAAAAAAAAATTGATTATGATAATCACGAATGAAGAACCTCAAAAAGACTGATCCTACAATCTATTCTTTAGTACTCAAAGAAAACAAACGCCTCAAACAAGTTCTTGAAATGATCCCTTCTGAAAACTACACGTCCCGAGCTGTCATGGAAACACTTGGTACTGACTTAACCAATAAATATTCTGAAGGATATGCAAAAAAAAGATATTACCAAGGAAATGCTGTTGCTGACGAAGTTGAGATACTAGCAATGGATCGGGCAAAAAAACTATTTGGAGTGCCTCATGTAAATGTCCAGCCTTATTCAGGAACTCCTGCAAACTTAGCAGTATATTTAGCATTACTCACTCCTGGTAAAGATAAAGTCATGGGTCTTAACTTGGCATTTGGTGGACATCTTACACACGGAGCATCAGTGTCTGCGGTCGGAAAGTTTTTTAAGACTGTAACATATGAATTGGACAAAAACGGTCAACTCGATTTTAAAGCAATTGAAGCAATGGCAGTAAAAGAAAGACCAAAAATTATTGTCTGTGGATTTACGGCATATCCCAGGACAATTGATTTTGAAAAGTTTGCAAAAATTGCCCGCAAAGTTGACGCGTACCTCTTGGCTGACATTTCCCACATTGCGGGTTTGGTGGCTGGCGGCGCGCACCCATCTCCTGTCCCATATGTTGACGTTGTCATGACAACGACTCACAAAACACTTAGAGGTCCTCGAGGTGCGATGATTATGGTAACTGAAAAAGGATTAAAAAAAGATCCTGAGATGGCAAAAAAAATAGATGCAGCTGTTTTTCCAGGACTTCAAGGCGGACCTCATGACAATCAGACAGCTGCAATTGCTGTGGCAATGCTTGAAGCTTCAAAACCGTCATTTAAAAAATACGCGCACCAAGTAGTTGACAATGCAAAAGCACTAGCAGATGAGCTTATCAAAAGAGGATTCAATCTCGTGGGTGGAGGAACAGATAATCATCTTATTTTAATCGATTTATCAAACAAAGGAGTAAATGGGGCTCTTGCTGCGTATGCACTCGAACAAGCAAACATTGTAACAAATAAAAATGCGGTGCCAAATGATCCTATGCCTCCGTTTTTCCCCTCAGGACTTCGTATTGGTACACCCGGTATTACAACCCGCGGTATGAAAGCACGCGATATGAAAAAAGTTGCTGATTGGTACGATAGAGTTGTAGCAGCTATTCAAGGTAATGAACTTTCAAATGATAAAAAAGAACGAATCGCACAATTCAAAAAATTTAGACAAGATGTAAAAAAGAATAAAGCAATTAAAAAAGTCGCACTAGAGGTAAAATCCTTTACCGCTAAATTCCCTACTCCTTGATATTATTCATTTTATATACTTAATAATAGATGAGTAATATCAACCGCATTTATTCTTCCAACACTATTCGTTCTGTTGCGTTATCTTTGATTGGAATTTATATCCCTATCTATCTTTTAACATTGGGATATACACTCTCTGAAGTAATTGTGTTTTTTACCCTTACTCACGTATGTGCTTTACTTATTGGACTTTTTGTCATTGTGCCTCTCCTCAAAAAGTACGGACCTATTACTGTATTAAAATGTTCTTTTCTTCTTCAAATTTTTTTCTTGTCATTGTTGCTCATTTTAGATTCAACTCCTTTTCCGCTCTTTTTTCTTGCACTTATAAACGGAGCACAAAATATGGCATATTGGATGCCACTCAATTTGTTATTTATCAAAAACTCAGATAAAAATTCTATGGGAGGAAATCTTGGAAAATTCTTTGCTTTACCAAAGTTTTTTGGGATATTCGGCCCACTCCTCAGCGCAGTCCTTATACCACTCGTTGGATTTTTACCGGTATTTATACTTGCTGTTTTTGGACTTGGAGTTTCCTATATCCCTCTTTTAAAAATACCTAATCAATCAATCCAGATACCTCTTAATTTTAACAATGCATGGAAACGATTACGAAAACAAAAAACGCTTTTTTTGTTAGAAGGGTTAGACAATATTATTGAAGAATCCGAATGGTTCTGGGGTATATATGTATATTTGCTTATTGGCTCTCTTTCAACACCAGGTATTATTGGAAGTTTAGAGGCTATCGGAGGAGCACTCTTCACTATTTTTGTAGGTAAATATGCGAACAAACATGCAAAAAAAATTATTCCAATTGGGGCAGTACTGGTGATACTTATTATGACATTACGAATATTTATTACCGATACAGTAACAGCATACTCCATAACCGTCATCGCTTCATTTGTTATGACCCTTTTCTTAGTTTCGTACTTTACCAGTATTTATAAAACTGTCAAAGGTGAAGATGAAGAAGAATTTATAATTTTGCGAGAAATCCCAACAGTGTTTGGAAGACTTGTTGTATTTGGAGGAATACTGCTGACTCTTAATTATCTCAATCTCTTTTTCTTAACCCCAGTGATTTTTACCGGTTTACTGCTTCTTCTTTACTTCTGGAAACAAAAACTTTTAGTGCAATAAATCTCTTTACTTAATACACATTTAAGTACTACATCAACTTGACCTTTGCCTCAAATTACCTTATGCTAAATACGATGAAAATACGTAATTTGCCCTCAGATATTCTCCAGTTTGGTATTGCCTTTGTATTCATTTATGCAGGAATACAAATTATTTTAAATTATCAGTCTTTTGTTGGATATGCACCGGAAATTATATTTGATTTTATTCCGGTACAGATATTTATGTATGGATTTGCAGTGTTTGAAATAGTACTTGGATTGTGGCTTATATCAGGTAAAAAACTCTTGTACTCCTCTTTAACAGCAGCAGGAATTATGATTTTAATAAATCTCTTTAATTTAGATCTGTTTATTGTACTTTTCAGAAATATTGCTATTTTATGTGGAGCACTTGCACTCGCCGCTATGAGTCATCGCAAAGGTAGTAAAATCAGCATTACAATTGATACGTCTCCCGAACCTGAAGAATCTCAACAACCCACCTCTCCTACCCATCAAGTTACAAATCCTGCAGTTGCAACACACACAAATCACAATACTCAAACTCCTACTTCTCAACCGCTACCGACCCAAGAATAACTATTTTTCTAAATCAAGGAAAGTGTAAGTAAAATTCTCGTTAGATGAATCCTTTTTGTATATTTCTTCTGTAAATTCAGAGTAGTCAGGAAAATATACATCCCCATCAATCGACGTATGGACTATAGTGAGATATAACTTGTCTGCGATTTCTATTACTTGCTCAAAAATCTGTCCCCCACCGATAATAAATATTTCTTCTTGATCAACTTTTTTTGCCTCTTCTATAGCTGATTCTATACTTGATACTGTAATAGCCTCATTTACTTTATAATCTTTATCTCTAGTAATGATTATATTTGTGCGATTAGGAAGTAATCTACCAATAGATTCATAGGTCTTACGTCCCATAATCACAGGATGTCCTTTGGTAATTGCTTTAAACCGCTTTAAATCTTCGGAAATATGCCACGGTAATGCATTATCTCTCCCTATAACTTTGTTTTCTGAAATAGCTGCAATTAAAGATATTTTCATTAAATAACCTCTCCTGTGTGTACACTAACTAATGGAATTTCATGTTCATCAACAACACATGCCTCTTTTAACTGATCTAACTTCCCTTCCCAATATTTACTCTGTTCATTTACTACGACATACTCTATATAGTTGGCAGGTAAGCCAACTGGAATTGCAAGATGCTCACCTGGTGGCGATTGAGGAAATTTCATTTTACTACCAAACTGATTTGCCCAAAGATTTTCACTTGATTGTGAGTTAAACATAGACTGAGACATTAAAGATTTTAGCCCATCCCGAGAAGTATCATATGCAAACATAATTGTTGCCGACCCATCCGAAGTCAGATCCTTAGTTGTAACATAACTTTTAAATGTACCTCTTCTTTCCATATTAAGATATTGCATATATTCAGATAGTGAGCCGTAAGTTCTACTTGGTATAACAAAATCTGCAGTACCCGGAGTCTCTGTTTCCCACCCTGGTTTGTTTTTACGCATTTTTCCCACAAATTCTATATCAGATGAAAGTACACCAAGATTGCATATTTGTGCAATAGAACAGACATTAGGTGGAATGAAAGTAGGAATCCTTTTCCCATCTATCAAAACGAGATCTACACCTCCTGCGTGTCCATGAAAAGCAAAATCTCGTGAGAATCTTGGTGCTTCTCTATTTTCATCACCTGCATAGAACCCATCTAATCTTGCTGGAAAAAAGTCATTTTTTAGAACTTCATCAAGTGCGTTACCGTATTCACCTAAACGTATATGCTTTATTTCTGGCAATTGGGGTTTATTTTCAGTATCTCCGTATGATGAAATTTCTCCTAAATCTTCCATATGTTACACAGCTACAGGAGCTTTGATAGCTGGATGTGGGTCATATCCTTCAAACTCAAAATCTTCTATTTTAAATGAAAAAATATCTTTTACTTTTGGATTTAACTTAAGTGTCGGTAATGGTCGCATTTCTCGTGATAACTGTTCTTTTACCTGATCCATATGATTTTTATAAATGTGCACATCACCAAATGTATGTACAAATTCTCCAACTTGTAAGTCACAGACTTGTGCAATCATATGAGTAAGTAATGCATAACTTGCAATATTAAATGGAACCCCTAAAAATGTATCTGCACTCCGTTGGTATAGTTGACAGGAGAGCTTTCCATTTAATACATAAAACTGGAAAAGTGTATGGCATGGGGGCAAGCCAGACTTTGCCATTTCTTCAATATCTGCAGCATTCCAAGCACTTACAATAAGTCTACGGGATGTAGGATTTTTCTTTATATCGTTGACAACATTTGAGATCTGATCAATTTCACTTCCATCGACCGCTTTCCATCGTCTCCACTGCACCCCATAGACAGGTCCTAATTCTCCCCATTTTTTAGCGAACTCATCATCTTCAATAATTTGTTTCAAGAAATCTTCTTTTGGAAGAGGAGTTCCGCCTTCTTTTTCGATCGTTTCCTTGTGATATCGAAGAGGCCAATCATCCCATATATGTACTCCATTTTTGACTAAATACTGGATATTTGAATCACCATTCAACAGCCAGAGCAATTCATGAATGATACCTTTCGTAAATACTTTTTTTGTTGTGAGAAGAGGAAATCCGGCAGAGAGATCAAATCGAAGTTGTCTACCAAAAAGTGAGTAAGTACCGGTCCCGGTACGGTCATCTTTGTAGACACCATTATCTGTAAGATCTTGCAGTAAATCGAGATATTGTTTTTCGCTTGTTACAACCGCCATAACTGTACTTACTTTACACTAACTATTCCCTGCTCTTCAAGTACTTTCATAATATCTTCATGCACTTTTTTTATACTCTGATTAGCATTCACTTTGTGCCAATTATACCGTTGTGCAAGGAGCATGTGTTTTTCTTGTGCAGTATTCCAAATCTCATCATTAGTTTCGTTGCGGTGAGTTGATTCTTTTCCTGTTTCAAACCGCTTGCCAGTAATTACGATTGAGATATCAGCAGGTAACAATCCTTCATTCATTTTTTCTAATTCAACTAAACTCACTCCACGAACCATACCCCATGCTATACCTGTCCCCACATAGTCCTCAGCAATAACATATATATCATCATCTAGCATTTGCTTAAGAGTTGGCTCGTAATCTCTTCTATTTTGTACATACGTCCTTTGTAATTCTTCCTCATCCATTTGCTTGCCATGACGCAAAACCTCATTAATGAGAGGGCCAGTAGGATCTAAGTTATAAATTGGATATTTAATTCTTTTGACTGGAAGATTTTTGTCTTTGAGTAATTTTTCGAGAAATTCAACTTGGGTAGTTTTACCTAAATTATTTGCACCATATAAAACAATGAGTTTTCCACGCATAGCTATCCAGTGGATCCAACTCCACCTCTACTTTTATCAAGGATTTTGTCAACTTCTTCAAATTCTACTTTTTCAATTGGAACAAAGCATCCCTGCGCAAGTCTATCTCCTTTTGCAATGCTTACCACTTCATCGGTAAAGTTGTATACTTGGAAAAGCACTTCATCTTCCGGTCCTGAATAATCCTGATCAACAACTCCTATTCCATGGGGGATTAAAAGTCCTTTTTTCTTTGGGGTACTTGATCGAGGGATAACAATAAACATATATCCAGGAGGAGTCTCAATGATAATATTAGTAGGAATAAGTGCTACTGTTTTAGAAGAAATTTCCATATCGGTTCGTGCAAGTAAATCAAAACAAACTGATCCAGGAGTTGCATACTGAGGAAGTGGCAAAGATGCGTCAATTCTTTTAATTTTTATTTTCATTTTTATTGCGTATTATTTGTATCACATTTGAACTGATAGAAACAAGAGATTCCACACCTTTTACTCTGATATTGCTTTATATAGTTCCTCAACCTGGCTTTGAATACACTCAGTAAACTGCTGATAGCCTTCTCTATCATTTTTACTAACATAATCTCTTACTAACAGTGGATTTCCAATGTTTACTTGAGCAGTATTATGTCTATAACTAGGAACAAGACTTTGTACCGGCCAAATGTCTTCAGTTCCGGAAAGAGCAAACGGAATAACATAGGTATCTTCTTCATCGGCATACTTTATTACTTGAGGATTAAACGGGTACATTTGACCATTTCTTGTTCGAGTACCCTCAGGGAATATCGTCACAATCTTCCCCTGACCTAAATGCTCTCTCACTGCACGAAGCGATTGTTTTGCCATACCAATTGCATTAGTCCTTTCCTCACGTGTTTCAGCCTTCATTGTTGGAGGCCAGACATCAATGTGAGAATACGCCATAGAGAAAAAATTGGTACCAGGTGAAGACTTTAATTTTTGACCAAGAAGAAATACTATATTACTTGATAAGTCAACAAAGCCATTTTTTTCTAGGGTGTGTTCTAAAACAGGCGCGTCAGCATTACTTCTATGGTTGCCCATCATAAGCAACTTAGTACCTCGAGCATGAAGATACCGAACATACTCTAACGACTCTCTTCCAGAAAGTTTTAACTCTGCACGTCTATCGAGATAAAAATCACCAAGAAAATGACGACTAGGCAGTTGTTCATGATGTCCACCTACTCTTTCTTTACTCATTATTTTTCCTGATCGATTTTACTTTCATCAGGACCTGTTTGTCCTGAGTACTTTGCTCCTTTTTTCTTATAATATGGTACCTCTGCAGGAGACGATAACTGCATAAATGCAAGCGAACAAATCCGCATCTCAGGATAGAGTGCAACCGGCATTTTTCCTAAATTTGCCAGCTCAAGCGTAATATTGCCATGAAATCCACACTCAATACTCCCAGCTGTAGAATGCCCAATAACACCGAGCCGCCCGATACTTGATCTTCCTTCTAAAGTCCCAACTAAATCATCAGGAATCTCCACATACTCAATCGTTGTACCAAGAACAAATTCACCAGGTTGGATTATAAATGGTTCTGTTTTTTTCTTTCTTACTTCACGAGTTATTTCTTCGCCGATATTTTTTTTAAACGGATCAATATATGCGTACTTACTATGATCAAAGATTCTGAAGCTTTTTCCAAGCCGAAGATCAATAGAGTTTGAACCAAGCTGTGTTTCAAAATTTGGAGAAGGCTTAATAATAATTTTTTTTGCCTTTATATATTTTTTTATATCTCTGTCAGATAAAACCACACGTCATATTACCATAGCAATAGAACATTTGTAAATTCTTTTATCAAAACCTATTTCTTACACACATTTTTTTCTATGTGTGCCATAATCCAAATCATAAATCTGCCCCTTAGTTAATACATTTTTACACTTTGTTTTAAATTTCCTGCTCAAATAAGTTTTCTTACAATTTAGTATATTGACATATGAATTTATTCCTGATTAGCTATATTTACATCTTGAAACATTCTATGGTTCACCCTGTACAAAAGAAACCTTTTCATCTTAGACATATAGTCAAAAAGTATTCTGTGCTCATCTCTGTTTTTGCTTTTATCGCAGTCATTGGAGTTACCTTTGCTGTTGTTAACTCGCGTCAAAGTTTAGATAATAGATCGAAAGCTGCAGTTGGTTCAAGCAATAATATAGTATTTGTAAATCAAAATAACTCAACTATTGCGCAAACTCAATCACCATTTGTAAATATCCGTCTTTCTTCCCCTTGGCCAGCAACACAGGCTCAAGCAGGAGTAAATGGACTTATGGCCGTAGCTGGAGAATCTGATGTACTTGCAAATGTTTCTGCAACATTTCAAGTTAAAAGTGGAATTGACGATGTAAATGAAAGCGATAATGAGTTTATTACTCAAGATCGAACGGTATTTATTGGCAATGCAGGATCACGAAATAACAGCTGGTCTGGGTTCCGATTTAACAATGTAACGGTACCAAAAGGTGCAAAAATAAATTCTGCACAACTAGTTCTGTATAATCCATCTCAGCAGTGGATTTCAACAAGATTTACTATTGCCGCTGAAAAATCGCCAAACAGTACCGCTTTTAGCTCAAGCTCAAAACCTTCAAGCAGAACACTTACTTCTGCAAGAGTGAATCATAACTCAAATACCAGATGGGTTTCAAAAAGCTGGTATGCACTTGATAACATGTCTACCGTTATACAAGAGGTAGTAAATCAATCGAATTGGCAATCAGGAAATAGCGTGTCGGTTATATTAAAAGGTACCGGAAGTCCGTTTGGAAGAAAAAATATAACCAGCTTTGAAGGAAGTTCAGCAAATGCCCCTCGACTTGTAATTTCATACTCAACAAGTGATATCCAACCTACGGTTACACGTGCCCCCTCCACCATTGTCACAAAGGCTGTAAGTCCAACTATCGCAACTGCTACTCGCACACCAAGCACTACAGTGCAACCATCGACTCCTCCAACAGGAAACGGTCAAGGATTTGGTGTAATCGGTGACAGTGGATCAGATGAATACAGAGCAGATGATAATCGAGCAGGGAATTCACAGTATGCGTCTACAACGTTAAGCTGGGTAGAATTAATAGTTAAAAAAGGTGTCAATGTCGGTCCTTGGAGCAACACATCACGAGGTGAACCTCGAAGACGCGGGTATGAATATAATTTTGCAAGAAGCGCACATAAAGTCAGAGATGCTATTACGACTGGACAACATACAGGCATGAGGTCACTCATCCAAGCAGGAAAAGTTGCATACGTTCATATTGAATTTAACGGAAATGATTATGCTGAATGGAATGGTGAATACCAAAAAATATATAACGGGACTACTTCAGGAACTGCCCTCCAAACAAAACTTGACGCGATTATCAGCGACTACACCACAATTCTTGACACGATAAAAAATGCTGGTAACGTCAAAGTACAAGTAGCGACATTTCCTGATCTCAATATGGATCCTGGTGTTATTGCACGATTTCCGAATGCGACAAACAGACAACGTGTAACAAATTTTGTTAACTCACTCAATGCACAGCTCATACCGCTTGTAGAATCTCGTGGCTTTGCAGTATTTGATACAAATCAGTTCTTTATGACAGATATTGCATCGAAAGTTGACGCAAATGGATTCATAAATATTGCAGGCGAAAAAATTGATACTAAAACAACAGGAGACGAACCACATCATATGATCCTGTCTGACACCATACATGCTGGAACTATTCCCAATGGACTTGTTGCAAATGGAGTTTTGAAAAACTTTAACAGCAAGCTGGGTACCTCTTTCCCTCTCATGACTGATCAAGAAATAATACAAAATGCTGGTATAGGGGGGATCTCAAATCCTATCCCTACAGCAACAACAGCACCTTATACTACATTCGTCGAACTTGCAGAAGATTCTGGATTTACAAAAAATTATGTAAAACATCCATACACATCTCACCCAATGAATGTTACCTTTACATTCTCAAATAACACTCCAGGACAAAAAACTGTGTATGCACGATTCACTTCATCAACTGGACAAACACAAATTCACTCTAATTGGATTGATCTAGTTGCCATTCCAACGAATACACCAAAACCTACTATTGCGCCTTCAAACGCACCATCTTTAGCTCCTACCACACCTCCAACTGGTGGACACACAGGGCATGGAGATAATAGTCATGCAATGGGTCTGTGGACACCTAACCCAAAATACGATACCTGTACTAACTCTACAGACACTGTACGAATCAAAGATATTCACGATTCATACAAAGTACAAGGACCTGATGGTAAATGGTATCCTACCTGGCATCCCCCAGTCGATCCTACAACAGGGTGTAAATTTCGCCACGAACATGGCCGCGATCCTCATGCATCAAACGTATTTAAATTTTTACAAGAGACCTACGGGTATGATGCAGACAAAAACGGGAAAGTTGAGGGTGCAGAGCTAGCAACTGCGGGAGTACCATTTGGATACGTAAACGAACAACTCGATGTCTATAACACCTCAAAAGGAATCAATAATGGTATGCGTCATGAAGATCATGTTGGACATAAAATTGAGTGGGAAAATAGTCTCATGCGTCAATGGAGTACTTCAATAGGTGGAGGAACTCAGCAAAGAGGTGCTGATTCTGGAGTTCGCTGTGATTTCTTTATGAAAATACATCAAGGCACACACTCCAAAGATGCATTTACGAATAACATGCATGAATTAATACAAGGTTATA